>CAZSUE010000073.1:0-12252 GCA_964609045.1 uncultured archaeon
GCTGGATCGGCTTTTTTTCACCGTCGACGCGCTGCAAGATGACGCGCCGCTGCGGAACGGGGTGCTGACGCTGAGTCTCGAGTGGGGCGTGAACCGACTCCGTGCTGCGCTCGACCATCTCCTCGCCGAGCGTCACCGCGTAGAACATATATCCGCCCGGTTGGGCGAGACGGTGGCGGACATCGTGAGGGCATGGCGTAACCAGTTATTGATCGACGCCGCCGCCATGCTCGTCGACCTCGTCTCGCTTACCGCGCTTGGCGACCATTTCGCCGCGATGCCCAGTTGGCGCGGTCAATGCCGCGATATGAACGATACTGCCGCGCAGTTCCTCCTCACCGCGGAAGCGCTCGCCCACGCGCTTGAGGCGCTGGACCAGGAGGAGCTGGAAGTTTGGCACGCCCGCGCGAAGCGATGGGTCGACGGCGAGGTGGCAGCGAGCGCGGCCGATCCGTTCTCCGCGCCGTTGGTAGAAGCGATCGTACGCGGGGTGGAGGCGGTGAATGGTGCGATCGACGCGTTGATCTACGATGACGGGGCGCGAAGCATGAACCGTAAGGGTAACCAACGGTTATGGTCGTCGAAGGGGGTATTGACACGGTTGCGGCAGTGGCTCGAAGCGCTCGCCGAGCATCTCGCACCCTATATCCGGAGCTTCGATCTGTTCACACCGGGTACGGAGAGCTACGAAAGTGCGGTGGCCAGTGCCCAGCGTCTGCTCCAACTCCTCTCGCTCTTTACCACCGCGTCCGGATTCTACGACGAGGCACTCACGAACCGCACCACGCTCACCTTCGACGATCTCCAGTACCGTACCTTGGCGCTATTGGGATCGAACCCCGGGATACGGGATCGGTTGAATGTGCGCTACAAGCATATCCTCGTCGACGAGTTCCAGGATACCAACCGTCTGCAGTGGGACATCATCTCTCTTCTCGGTAACCGTGGGACGGAGGATGCATCGACGATCTTCATCGTGGGCGATCCGAAGCAATCGATCTATGGCTTCCGTGGCGCGGATGTGACCGTATTTTCGACCGCCATCGCCGATCTCGGCTGCGAGCCGGTGGTGCTTGGCGACAACTATCGCTCCGAGAGGGGGGTCATCGATTTTTGCAATCACGTCTTTTCGCGGTTGATGGTGCCCACACCGGGCAATCCGTGGGAAGTGGAATATACGGGGATGGTCCCTGCCAGCGTCGATCGTGCGTCGAAGTTCGAGTTGGACGGGCCCACGCGCGGACTCGGCCATGTGGAACTCCTTCTCACGCCGGAGCCCGCGATTCCCGACAGGGCGGGGGAGGGCGACGGAGGACGGTCGAACGCGGTGGATCTTCTCGATGTTATCCGTGCCGAAGCGCGTGCCATCGCCGAGCGGATCGAGGCGATGGTCGGGGATGTGGACGGGACCGGAGCCGAGGTGGACGCCGAGGCTGGGCCCGACCGCCCGTTCTTGGTGCGTAAAAAGTCGAAGGACGAATCGGGGAGGACCGTGATCGCGCCGGTGGCGTACGGTGATATCGCGATCCTACTTCGGAGCCGCACGCATTTAAAGCAGTATACGAACGCACTGCGACAGCTCGAGATCCCGTTTTCCGTCACCGGCGATATCGGCTTCTACCAGCGGCAAGAGATACTGGATATCGTGAACGCGCTGTGCTTCGTCGCCAACCCCAACGACGAACTCGCACTCTTCGGGTTGCTGCGCTCGCCGTACTTCGCGCTTTCCGACAGCGATCTCTACAAGCTGCGCGAAGTGGCGCCCGGCAATCTCTGGCAGGCACTCCAAGGGATGGATATGGTGGGCAAGGCGCAGCTCTCGTTCATCGTGGATCGGCTCTCGCGCTGGCTCGATCTCCGGGACCGGATGCCGATCTCCGCATTGATCGAGCGGATGTTCGACGATAGCTGGGCCTATTGCGCGTTTATCTCCGGCGAGCGCGGCGACCAGACCGAGGCGAATATTCGGAAATTGATCGATCTCGCGCGGCGGTTCGAAGAGGGTGGCTCGGCGTCACTCATCGATTTCGTCGCGCGGTTGAAACTGCTCATCGAATCGGAGGAGCACGAAGGCGAAGCGATCACCGCCACCGAGGAGACCGATTCGGTGATCATCGGGACGGTGCACGGTGCGAAAGGGCTCGAATTCCCGGTGGTCATCGTGCCATATCTCAACCGTAAGCCGCCGCCGGGGCGGCAGATGCTTTTGATCGACGACGAACTCAGCATCGGGTTCAAGATCATGGTGCGTGAGGGCGAGGGCGACACCTTTACCATGGAGGATTCGCCGGTGCGCGCGACGATCAGTACGCGACAGAAGATCCAGGACCGCGCGGAGGAGAAACGGATCTTTTACGTGGCGGCCACGCGTGCGAAGAGCGCGCTCATCCTTTCAGCCATCACCCGTGAGAGCCGCTCGTCGCGGTCATGGTGGACCTTTCTCCAGAACGCACTGGCCGATAAGTTCGGTGAGGGTGAGGGCGATATGGAACAATGGGCGGAGGAGGGCGGAGCGTTGGCGTTCGACTGGGGCGAGGTCACGGTCAGCTCGGGCAAACCGCGTGGTGTGGAGGTGCCGGCACCGCCGACCATCGTCCCGCCGCTCGCCGTTGCGCTCCTCAACCCCTCGCTGGTGGGGCCGGGGCTCTTCTCGACCTTTGACGAGGCGGATCTTTCCACGCCGCAGCATCTACCGCCCCAGACGGCTCAAGCCGGTCTCGACGCATTCCTCGAGCCTCTCGAGGAGCCCGCCGAGCCGTCGCAAAAAAGGGATGCGCCACGACATTGGGCAACTTCGTCTTCATCTTTATCTTCATCTTCATCTTCATTGACCCTCACCCCCTCCTCGCTCAAGAGCTTTCGCCGTTGCGCGCGTCGGTATTTTTTCGATCACGAGCTACGGCTCGCGTTGCCGCCCTCGAGGGAAAGCCGGGCTGGTCGGAACCATCGGTCGGGGGTGGAGCAGCGCGAGTTTGGCACACTGGTGCATGAACTTTTGGAGCGGGGGCTCGAACCGAGCGACCGTGACGGTATCGCGTATGTCATCGCCGAGAACGGCTACGATCGTCTCGAACACCCACAATATACCTATTTGGTCCAAGACGCCGCGGCGGCGCTGAGATCGTTCTCGACGGTGCTGGGTAAGTTGGATATCGACCCGCAGCGGGAATACAATGAGTTCCCGTTTTTCCTCCAGCTCAGTTTTTGCCGATTGCGGGGAACGATCGACAAGCTCTACGCCACGAACGCTGGCCGATGGGTCGTGCTCGATTATAAGGTCCCGCATCGTGATTCGAGCCGAAGTCTGGCGGAGGTGGAAGCTGAGTATCGCACACCGATGGCGCTCTATGCGCTCGCGGCACACTACTTCATCGGTCAGGACGGATCCCCGTCTGAAGCGGCCCCACCGATGACGAGCCTCGTCCTCTCGCACTTGCATCTCGATTCCGCGCCGCATTATCGGGAGTACGACGACTCGTCGCTGGCTCAAATCGAAGCGCAGGTCGACGATGATATTGCGTGTTTAACAGAGTATCGATCGCAGGTCTATCCTCTGGTTGGGGAGCTGCTCGAGACGGTTTTGAGGCGCATGCGGCGCGCGATACCACCAGCCCTCGATCGGTGTGACCAGTGCCCGTGGTCGGTGGGCGCATATTGTGCGACAACACCTCGCGCAGAGGCGCGCGATAGCGATAATGACCTATCGATCGATCGATCGGTCGATCGAATTGAATGAATGAATGCTTGAAGAGAGAACCCTTCCTCTTACCGCTATCGTGCCGATCGGGATGGTTGGTTGGTTGGTTGGTTGGTTAGATGGATAGATATTGGAGCATCGCTTGTCTTTTTTCATATCGCTTTCCACTTGCTTACATTCTCCTCCACGCCTCTCTGAGACTGACCGAGAACCCATTTCATATCGGGTGCCCGAAGTGCTAGTAGTTGGATTTTTCGGGTAAAAGCTAAATAGAGGCAGAACCACGCCCGGGTTGTTGGTCAGCCACCTCTCCCTGCGTCATAACTTTAATCACTGCTATCTACTCGCGACCACATTTACGCTTCATCTGTTATTTTTTAAATAATGATCTTCAAATTTTACCCTTTACGCTTAACACTTTACTCTTCACTTCCCCTCCGTCTCCCACTCAATTTATAAATCTAAAAAGCATACGGAGTGTGTGACTTGTTCGCACGCGAACGGACCTATGTGAACTGATCTCCCATCGATATCCATAATTTCATCGATGAGATCGGGGGAGGTGTACCAATATGTCGATCGATCGTCCGATGCAGAAGGTCTGGCAAGAGGAATGGAATAGTGCGGTGAAACGCGCGCCCGTTGGCTTCGTGCTCTTACATATCCAACCGGGGCAAGAAGAAGCGGTGTTCGAAGCGGTGCAGGAGGTCGAGGACTGCCTCGAAGCGTATCAGCTCGCCGGTGAGTACGACCTCATCGTCAAATTCAAATGCGAACGTGTCGAAGAAGATGCCATTCGTTTTATTCGCTCGCTCCGTTCGATCAGCGGTGTGGAGCGGTCCGAGACATTGATCACATCCTGCTTATAATTCTCGTTCTCGCCCAGTTAGGATGTTGGACGGGCTACGCTCTCTACGCTATCGTTTCGCGTTCTTCGTTCTATGCGGCGATCCGTCCAGTCTACAATACCGCTTCGAGGTGGACATCGAGCTGCTCTTCGCATTGGATACAGTAGATGCCGGTACGCGGCACCACACCGTAGATACAGATCGCGCCGTTGAGATTCGTCACTTTCCAGTGCGTGGAGACGAACTGCCCGATGCGCTCGCCGAGCTGCTGGCCCTCTTTTGCGATGAGGAGGCCCACATTATTGGACCCGAGGATATCTGCGACCCGTATGCCGGTGAACTTCTCCGCTTCGCGCACACCGTAGGATTGTTCCAGCGTATCGAGCCCGAGCAGTTCGAGGATCGGCTCGTCGTCGGTGGCGTCACTGAGTTCGCGCAGCGTCTGGCTGACCAGCGCGACATCGAGGTCCTCGATGATCGAGGTGCCGGTGAGTTGTACGACGCCTGGCTTGGATTCCGGCTCCATCGCCTCCGTCTCCATACGCATGCGCGGCATCTCGAGGATACGCACCAGCGACTTCACTTTCTCCTCACCGAGATAGTTGGTATGGAACCGAGCGAAGGTTTGCGGGCGCTGCCCCTCCGGCGGCATGATGAGCACGCCGCGGTCCTTCAATAATTGATTGACCGTGGTCGAAAGAATGAGCGGATAATAGGCCACGCCGACGCCGCGTTCGACCTCGATAAGGTTCACACTGCCGCGTTGGTACCCCTCGCCGATGAGCGCGTCGAAGTCCGCAATACCGGTGGAAAGGTGGTTCTCGGTTTCGGGGACCGGTTCACGCGCTTCGAGTGGGCCGCAATAGAGTTCGGGGAGTGGGTGGTACGCTTTATAGCGACCCTTACGGAGCGAGAACGAGTATTTATGGCGCCCGATCTTGACGCCGCGGAGCTTCTCGATCGCCACTTCGCGGTTGCGGCGCCCTTCCAGCTCGCTCTTGCTGAGCGTGACGAGCCCGTCGGCTTGATAATCGAGCGGCGTTTTCGCATACTGCTCGAGCACCATGATCAAATTCGCGTTCTTGATCTTGACCGTATCGAGGATGATCGATTCGAGCTCCTCGCGCGTCCATTTCTTCTCGGTCTGGAGCGTCTTGGGTGACTTCAGCCGCTGGACCACCGCGTCCCAGCTGTCGATCACCACGGTCTTGTAGCCCTCTTTTTCGCTCAGTTTCTCGTAGATCAGTTTGAGCGTATCGGGGAGCGACGGCATATCGGTGGAGAAGAGGAACACATCGGCGCGGTCGAAGAAGGAGGAGGTGGGCACCGCGCTGATAATGTTCTCGGGGGCGACGGTCCCTTTCAGCCATGGCAGCTGTCGATAGACCTTCTCCGGTGAGATACGGGTGGAGACATAGAGGTGTTCGCCGGCTAGTTCGTTGAGTAATTCAAATACAAAGGTGGTCTTTCCGGTCCCGGCATCACCTTTGACAATGAGCGTTTGACCTGTCTCGGCCATGAATTCGAGGATCTCCGAGGGAATGATCGGTTGGTGTTTCGACACTGGCATGCCTCCGGTTTACTATCGAACGATCGATGATGTTGGTTGGATGGATGGATGATGTTGGTTGGATGATAGATGCTGAAGGGATGAGTCGGTCATTGGTCGTGTAGATCGGTCGGCGGTAATTTTCATTTTTTATTGAGCGCTGCGATCTCCTGTTCGATCTTTTTCGCGGTGGTCGACCCGACCAACGGTTCGATCTCTTTCTTGATCGCCGCGGTCAATATCGAAACCTCTTTCGCGCCGAGGTCGGTCTCGACCAGATCGAGGCGCCGGCGCAGCGAATAGATCATGTAATAGGAGAGGTAGCCCACGTATCGAAAGAGCGTATCGACGATCTGTTGATTGATGTTCATTTTCAAGCCGAGGAATCGCGAGATGATGGGAAGATAGGAGTGTTGGCGGATCACATTCATGTCGGGAATGGAGAATATGATGTGGGTGGGCTCGCGCAGCGACGAGAGTTCGTCACGCAGCCGGCGTGTGATCCTATTGCGTATCTCCTCGAACTCGGTGATATTTTGGTAGACACCGACGCTGATGAAATCCGTTTCGCTGAGGATCGAGAAGACATCGGGTACGAGAAACTCGTACGGTGAATAGAGCTGGCGCAGTTTGTAGGATTGCGAGATCGATTTGGGGCGGAGCTTGATATGGGTAAATACCATGAGCCCGAACCCGAGTTTTTTGAAGTTCGGCACGCGGATGGTGCGTATCAACTGCGCATCTTCGAACTTGTGCCTGATCGAGGTGAGTGTGTTGCGCGACATCGAGATCTTTTTCGCCAGCGACCGGTCCGAGGTGCGTGGGAACTTGAGGAACCCGTAGAGCGCGCGCTTTTCCAGTTCGGAAAAGTCGCGGAGTTCGGTGGGGATCTCTTTCGTATATCCCTCGGTCTCGTTGGGGACATCGCGATGTTCCTCTTCTTCAGGCGATATCTCTTTATCGAGGTAGTGCGCGATCGCAAAGGAGTAGTCCCAGTAATTCACGATGCGACTGGTGCGGAACGGGAAGAAGATCGTCTCGATCTCATTGGTGCGTAGGAAGTGGTATTTCGCGTCGAGCTGGAGGAAGAGATCGTGTTGTTCTTTCGCCTGTGTGAAATCGAGCGCAATGCTCTGCCATGCGCCATCGGTCGATTTCATGACCATATTGATGGTCGTGTCGCTGAAATGGTTGAAGATGTTCTCGAGTTCGAGCTTGGACCGGCGCGAGAGGAACGGGTTCATTGCAGAATACGATATGGTCATGAGCTCGAACCCGAACCGATCCAGATGCGGTATCCGAATGGTCCGATAGTAACCGCTGTTGCGAAAACGGTTCTTGATCGTGGCGATGGTCGATTTATTGACATGGATGATCTCCGAGAGCTCACGGTCGTTCAAGGCTGGGTATTTGATCAACCCATAGAGTACCTCTCTTTGCTTCTCCGTGAGCATTTTGCACCCATGAAGCGCTACTCCTTTTTCAATATATAGGTCTTTTCGTTGGTTCTCGCGTCGCGAATTACCACCCGAGATCGCCGGAATCGCCGCCGCAGTGCTCCCCTCTCCCGCATCCCGCACGGATCGACCGAGTATCGCCGCCACGATGTTCGCCGATTCCTACAATGTTATCTGCCTCGATGGGCAGCTTGGCATATGCGATCGGCGTTCGGGCATGCAATTTGACTCAGATCGCCCATAACCCTTATTATTCGCCGCCACCGTTTTCCTAGTACCGACCGATACCGATTTGGAGGATGACCCTACGATTGAGAACGACACTGCGTTGATGGTTCACACCGGCAATGCATACCGCGACCGCATCTACCGCTATATCCACCGGAACCCAGGTGAACATTTCGAGGCGATCAAACGTCAGCTCGATATGAAGAACGGGACCTTTGCCTACCATATCAAGGTGCTCGAACGCGAGGGTCGTATCCACTCCCGCCATATCGGGCGGAAGACGGTCTTTTTCGATAAACGCTCGGCTGCGCGCAAGGTACAATTCAGCGGGCTCCAACGCCGTCTCCTCGCGGTTATCGGCCAGCATCCCGGCATCTGCCAGTGCGAGATCCAAGAGCACCTCAAAGTGAAACAACAGACGCTTTCGTACAATATCCGCAAGCTCGAACATGCCGGTGCGATCAGGCTCTTACCGGCCGGGCGGAAAAAGCAGATCTATCTCATCCCAGAATCCCCCCCTCCGTCGTACCGTCTCCATTAATCGAGTACGATCCGTTTTCGTCAACCGAGGTTATGATACAATGACCGATACGATCATGTTCTCACCCTCGCCCCGCCATTATTTCGAACTGGAAACGAACAATGGCCATGTGAAGCTCTATGCCCACAATCACGATATCCGAACCCGCTCCGCAGCCGCCTGCGGTCGTGGCTCCATGCGTGAAACAGATGGCGAATGTGGTTCTTTGTCGATCATCCCCGCATACAACCGCTGCCCGGAATGTGGGTTGATCTTTCAGTTCGAACGCCTCCTCCACTCCTGCCCGTATTGCGAGCATAGACTGGTCTGAGTGGGGAACGATCACGAAATGGTAGAGACCCGCTGTTCGTTGGTCGTTGGTCGTTTTTTTTGGCGGTCGGTGTTGCGTGAGGGTCCGTTTTTTTTCTTGCCGCGTGTCGCTCGAACGAGATGTCTCGCTTATCGCAGCTCCTCATATAACTTCGGGCGCGCCTCGTACAGGTGAACGCCGAAGCGCTTTCGCTTCTCCGCTCTCGCCACGATCATATTAAGATCATCTCTCTATGTTGCGACTTGTGGCGGTCCCGCGGACTTCCGTTTCACAAAGTCATGGACCCAGAACCCGACGGACATGATCGCACGGTTCTTATTATCTCTCGAGATCGAATCGGAGGGATCGTGCATCAGTCTCGAATGCTTCCCCCATGCTGCATGTTGCTGGATCCGATAGGTCCGATGAGGATCCTGTTCGCGTTTTTTTGCCATATCTATCAACTGTTGCGTGTTCGATCAGAGGGTCGTTCTCTCGCAATTCATGCGATAGATCCACCCCTTAATCGATCGATCCGATCATGCCTACTAAAAGGTTTCTTGTCACTGTTCGTAACATTGAAAGATCGCGTTCGATCTGCGTGTCGACGCACGGATCGAGGGTGCAATTCGACTCAAAAAAATGTGGTTCTTTCGTTTTGGCGCTCGTGGTCTCGATACGCAAGTTGTAGCGAACTGTGAGGCTGCGACCGTGATCCGGAGCGGGTCCTTACCGCGTCTGGTGGCGATTTATTTGCAGCGCAGAAACTCTTGACTCGCTTGGAACGGCTGCAAACGCGGTGTTCGCACCGTCGATGTGACCGCTGGAGATCAGCGCGGGGCTGAGATCGAGGGTGGCTCTGGTCGTATCGTTGATCTCGGTGTCGGTATCGTTATCGTTATCGTTATCGGTCTCGTTGAGCTGTGCGGCGACGTAGAGATAGCGGAACCGCCCGAACTCCACGAGCGTCTCGTTGAGCACGGTCTCGCCGGTGACCTCCAAAAGGACGACGACCTCTTCGCCCACCGCGTATTTCGCGGTTTCGTTCCCGACAAAGCCGAGGCCGATGGGCGAGTTGAATTTCGTATGGTTCTCGGTGCCCACGGAGCGGAAATAGACGCCGGTGCCAACCGCGGCGCTCCCTTCGCTCAGCGGTGCGATGAATGTGGCGGCGACCGTGTCTTTGATCCGTATGATATCGCCGCGGTTATGGCTCTTGAAGTAGGTCTGGTTCTCCTCTGGCACGATCTCGTAGTCGTCGACGAGGTCTTCGAAATCCCAGACCCCTTCCTCCACCGGTTGCCGGTTCTGGCAAACGGCGACGAACGCTCCGGTGATGAGGAGCCCCATAACGATGATGGCAATTCCGCCTTTCATAATTCTGCCCCGACAGTTCGATCTACCGTGATATTCATATTTAGTCCTTTGCCAGCAGCTGGAACATAGCCCATCGGCCCAATTCACCCAGCCGCACCGGTTCCCGTGGCTATCGAGATCTCATATCATTTCGTCTCATTATTTGATATTGAGCATTGACCCTGCGTCCTCGGTTATTCGATGGCCGCGGCCCACCGCCCGGAACTCGAACCCTGCCTCTGCGACTTCTTCCTCGTCGTATACGCCGCGCCCGTCGATGAGGACCCGTGTCCGCATCCGTTGGGCGAGTTCGTCGAGATCGAGATCGAGATATTGCTTGTGCTTCGTCACGAGCACCACGGCGTCGGCGCCATGGGTCGCTGCTTCGAGGTCGTCGGTCAGTGGGAGGTCTTGATAGCTGTCCACATAGGGGTCGTGGATGACGACCTCCGCACCCTTCGCGGTGAGGATATCGAAGAGCGGGTGGGAGGGGGTATTGCGCGTGTCGTCTGAGTCCTCGAGGAACGCGACGCCGAGCAAACAGATATTGGCCCCGTCGATACTCGTGCGCTGGTTCTTGAGCGCGTTGATGGTCAGCTCCGCCATATGATGCGGCATTGCGGCATTGAGTCGACGCGCTGGTGCGATGACGCGGCTATCGACCGAGAACCGGCCGAACTTTTCCATGCCCCAGAGGAGGAGCCATGGGTCTTTGGGGAGGCAGTGCCCGCCGACGCCGGCACCGGGGAAGAGCATATTCCGCACCGGGTTCTTTGCCGGATCGGAGGGGATATTGGGGAGCGTATTGACGAGCTTGCGTACCTCGTACGCGTCCACACCGAGCGATTCACAGATGAGCGCGACCTCGTTCGCGAACGCGATATTGACATCGCGGTGCGTGTTCTCCGTCACCTTCGCCACTTCCGCGGTCAACGCATCGCTGGGGATGAGCTCTTCTTTGACGATGTGGTCGTAGAGTGCCACTGCGCGCTCGGTTGAGCGGTGGTCGATGCCGCCGACGATGCGCGGGAGCGAGGTAATATTATAGAGGAGCCGTCCGACCATCACCCGCTCGTAGGAGAAGACGAGCGAAAAATCCTCACCCGCCGTCTTGCCCGACGCGTGTTCCAGTATCGGTTTGACGATATAGTCGGTGGTGCCCGGTGCGCAGGTGGATTCGATGACGATGAGCGGGTCGTCGCCCATCCGCTCGCCAACCTGCTCGGAGACCGATCTGAGCGAGACATATTGCGGGATATGGTTCTCGTCGGTGGGGGTCTGGACATCGATGAGTATGGCGTCCGCCTCGCGACATATGTCCATATCGTCGGTGACGGTGAAAGTCCCCTTCTTGAGCACGACGCGCTCGATGAGTTTCTTGAGCCCCGGCTCGTCGCCGCCGATGGGGCATTTGCCCGCATTCAGCGCATCGATCTTCCAGCCGGAGCGTTTCGAGCGTCGCTGCACGCCAGTGACCGTGAAATCAGGTACATCGGCGAAGAGCGCGGCGGCGGGGATGCCGACATAGCCCATGCCGATGATTACCACGTGAAATGTCATCAAAATCGCCGCCCCGTCATGCTCCACCAGGTATAAAAGGATTGAGACCGCCGACCGCAGCTACATAACCAGTAGGCTCTATGAGAGCGGTCCGGCCGCGCTGCTCCAGCGCACCAAATAATTAAAATATTCCGTGCCCCATCACATCGTTCGCCGCCTGATGCGGGGGTAGCTAAGCATGGTCAACGGCGGCAGACTCAAGATCTGTTCCAGCAGTGGTTCGAGCGTTCGAATCGCTCCCCCCGCATTTTCCATGGTGCGCCCTCTTTTCGATCGAGATTGCGGTGTACGAGCCCATGCACCATTCTTCAACGCGATCGGACTGCTTTGGTGGATGATCGCGTCCGCACGCTTTCATCGGCTGGTCGGACTACTGTTGAGTCAACGCGATAATGAAGGGATAACGCCGCCCACCCCCCGTTTCGTCCACTAAGAACGCGAAGGAACGCAAAGGGAGGGGTGGGAAAAGGAGGAATTGGGATCTCGGCACGCTCGAATGGTCTCGGTCTGGTTCGGCAAGTTACATCCACGGATTGTCGGTACAGAGGAGCTGCGGCATGATCTCGTGTTGGGTCAACGCGATAATGTCGGGATAACCCCGCCCACCCCACCCGGTTTCATCCACAACGCGCCATACCGCAGAGCTGTGGCAGCGTCTTTGGATGGAGGTCAAGAGAAACGCACAGGAAGGCCGCACGAAGAAGAGGAATTTGGGGTGGGGAATGTG
>CAZSUE010000074.1:0-12229 GCA_964609045.1 uncultured archaeon
ACACTCCTATCGTAGCAAACGGATCACGGATCGGAGTCCACCTTATTTAATCTGTAGGACGCCTGACAGAGGCGAGGAACCTGATCACGTGTGGATCTTTTTTAAGAGCCATGCCATATTCGTCCCGAGGGTGCGCATCGTTTCGATCCCCTCCTCGTCGCCCTCGACCTCGCCCCTCTCTAGCCCGATGCCGAGGTTCCAGTAGCTCGAGCCGGGAACGCACATCTGGCTGATGAAGAAGAAATGGTTCAGCGAATTGAAGACATGGATCGCACCGGCGCGGCGGACCGCCACCACCGCCGCACCCACTTTCCGCTTAAGGAGGTCGCCGTTGGCACGCGCGACGAACCCAGCGCGGTCGATGAGCGCCTTCATCTCCGAGGAGACATTAGCGAAATAGGTGGGGGACGCGAGAATGATGGCGTCGGCCGCGATCATCTCTTCGAGCCAATCGTTCAGCGGGTCGTCCGTGATCACGCATTTGCGGTCCTTCTTTTTCACACACTCCAAGCAGGCGGTGCAACCGCGCAGCGATGTGCCCGAGAGGTGAAAGAGCTCGGTCTCGATTTCTTCCGCTTCGAGTTCGTCGAAGACATACCGAACCAGCCGCGCCGTGTTCCCGTTCTTGCGCGCGCTGCCGTTGAATGCAATGACCTTCATCCTAATTGCTCCTGATCGATAGTAGTACTGGTTCCCACGAGAGAGGGTACCCCGATCGCGGTCTTCAACCCCGTGGGACGCTATCACCCACAATGTCGACTGGCCTATAAAAAGTATTGTGGCTCTACCATCCTGCCACTCGGCCACAGGAACACCGTACAGATGGATGTTCATTCATTCATTCATTCATTCATCCATTCATTTGAAGTAGGATAAGGAAAGATGAAACGGGAAGAACTCAATAGTCATTAGCAATAATCGAGGGGTTTGTATGGTGTGGCAACCGTCGCAAGCGGGAGAAAACGAGGACGACGAGTTCCAATGGCAAAGACAGTCAACACCGGGCTGGAGCTACGATCTCGACGACCGGCCCCCGCAGCCCAACTCGTTGCAATATGGGCGAGAGGGAGCCCAAAATACCATGCCGACGGGATATGGGTACCCGCCCCCGTACCCCGATATGCCACAGTACGGGCATCCACGACAGGCACAGCAAACGAGTAGCACGAGCCGCTCTCCACCCGACTTCGCACCACGCTACGAATATTCGGACCAGTATCGGCAAGCAGATCGGCAACGCCAGACGACGCCGAACCAGCATCAATATGGAGAACGACAGCCCTATCGATACGCATCCGATACTTCTCGGCCCCCATCCCAACCACGACCACAACTACAACTACAACTACAACTACAACCACGATCGCAACCGCCCCCGACCGACCCGATGTACGGCCCCTCGCCCAGTGCGAAGCGCACCAGTAAGCGGATGAAACAGTTCGTGATCGGCGCGGTCGTCGCCATCGTCTTCATCATCGTGATACTTGCCATCATATTGGGCGAAAGCGGCGGCGGGTTGCAAAAAGAATTCACGATGAGAGAGTTCGACGAGACCTTCTTGGAGGAGGATGAGTTCGATGAGCGATACGATGGCGAGCGCGTCTATATCGTCGATACGATCGGCCAGATCGAGTACCGCGATAATGTCCACTGCCCGCTGATGACCGGGATGATCATCGGCACTCACGATGGAACGGGCATCAACCTCGAGAGCTCGGAAAATTCCACACCGGACGGTGAAAGCGAGTTCGACATCGCATTCTGGGACCAGGACCTCACCGATGAGCACCATCCGGGCGAGGAGGTGAGGATTACCGTGCTGATCGAAGCCGAATCCGTGTACGGCGAGGGGATCTGGGTCCACCTCGATTTTACCATCGAAGAGATCGAGCACGCATGAGCCACGCCTGTACCGACCATGAGTTGTTTTGTGCGCTGCCGAAGATGGCGATCGTTCGCAATGTCCAGATAGCCACGTGGGCCAAAGATCGACCCCGTCCGCAGGCACCGTTCCGGCACATGCCAGTATGTAGCCATTGCGAAAAGCACATTAACGACAGATCTCGAACCTCAAACCACAAACCACAAACCACAAACCTCGGCGCGGTCCTCATTTACGAGGGAAATACCAGAGTGGCCGGTGGACAGGGTCATGAGACTCGAACCACAGCCCCCCTCCTCACGCGCGTTGGCTGAGATCGTCCTCACCTTTCTTCTGGTTCCCTACTCTATCCCGTACCCGTACCCGTACCTGTACCCGTGCCGGCGCGCTCGCCTTCCACTTCCGTTACCATCTCGATGTCGTCGATCACACGATCGGGGTTGAGCGAGATGGAATCGATCCCGGCGTGGACGAGGAACTGCGCGAAGGCGGGGTGGTCGCTGGGCGCCTGACCGCAGAGCCCGACCTTGCATTGGTGCCGGTGCGCCTTCTCGATCAGTTCCCTGACGGCGATCTTGACCGCGTCGTTGCGTTCGTCGGAGAGCGACGAGAGCTCCTCCGAGTCGCGGTCCACGCCCAATATGAGCGGGGTGCATTTCCTATTGAGGACCCGCCGCAGTTGCCAGATCGCGCCGCCGGAGGGCGGGTAGCCTTTCGTGACCACGCCAAGATATGATCCGGATCGGTGAGCTCGAGCCTTTCGAGGAAACGCACCACCAGTTCCGGGATGCCGAACGCGTACATCGGGAAAACGAACCCGACCGTTGCGTCGTCGCAGACGATCGTCGGGTCCGTCCATACGCTGAGGATCGGGATGAGCTCCACCTCCTCGTCCTGGTCATCGAGCCGCGCGGCCAGCGAGCGTGCGGACCAGAGCGAGTTGCCGGTTGCGCTAGCTAAAATAGTAGATTAGTAGATCGTCGCCAAAATGGGTCGCCCCCGTCCATCATAACGGAGGCGGGTACCAGCGGTGGAAAGGAGAGTGAGGCTGCCGACAGGGGGCGTACGAGTGACGCCATGCGCTCATTTGACGGGACCGCACCCTCGCTCGAACTAGAACTCGAACTAGAAATCCGCGGCTCACTCCAGATCCTTCTTGGTATAGACGCGGATATTACTGGGATGTTTCGTGACATTGCCGAACTTGACGCCCACGAGTGTTTTGATCTTCTTTTCTGCGACAATATCGAGCAGCCGTTGGGTGATCACGCCGTCGAAGACGACGGTATTGACCTCGCGCGGCGCCTTCTTTAATGTATCGGCCAGTTCGCGCACCGCCAGCTCGCGGATCACATTGCCCTGTTTATTCATGAGGAGGGCTTTGAGCGTGCCGGAGAGCGACGAGAGCTTGTCGCGATACTTCATCTGATCCGATGAGAGCCGTTTGTCGCCGCCGCGACGACGGTCCTTCTTACTCTTGGAGTAGTGCTTCCGCCCCCGGTCGGACCGGTCCCGACGATCGTAATGGTTGCGTGAGCTCTTCCCCTTGTCGCGTCCACTATCGATGCCCATCATATCGAAGAACTGTTCCGCCGGGATCTTGTTCCGTAGCGCTTTGATGATCTGTTTCTGGGTCAGCTCTTCGACCTCGCGGTTCTTCGGCGCGCGTGCCACAAAATCGGTCTCCGACACCTGTAAGAGCTCGCGGAGGATCAGTTCGCCGCCACGGTCACCGTCGACGAACGCGGTGACCACGCGCTCGGACGATAGCTCCTGGATCGTCTTCGGGATATTCGTTCCCTCAACCCCAATGGCATTCTTGATACCGTACTTGAGGAGGTTGAGCACGTCGGATCGCCCCTCGACGATGATGATGGCGTCGCTCGTCTCCACATTTGGTCCTGCAGGACACTTGTCCGGACCGTACTGGATGATCTCTTCGACTTGCACCGCCTGGCGCACCGACTCAGTGAGATCGATGCCCGAGTCCTTCGATTCGTGCATCATTTTTTTCAAAAGGATCTTGGCACGTTCGACGATCTTCATCTTCTTCGCCGCGCGGACATCTTCGACCTTCTGCGTCTCGATCCGCGCTTTGCAGGGCCCGACGCGGTCGATGGTCTCCAATGCGGAGGCGATGATCGCGGTCTCGACCTGGTCGAGGCTCGAGGGCATACTGATGGTCCCTTCGGACTTCCCCTTGCGGCTCTGGAGTTCCACCTCGATACGGCCCATACGACCGCTCTTCTGGAGGTCACGGAGATCGAGTTCGTCACCGATCAGACCCTCGGTCTGACCAAAGATCGCACCGACGACATCCGGTTTCTCGACAATACCATCGGCTGTGATGCTTGCACAAATGAGATATTTGGTAGTACTGGGATCGATGTTCATGATTGATGTCTCCTTCAAATGGGATGGCCACCTCCTCGTCTTACATCGAGGTGGCCCGACCGCCGTCGTCCCATCAGCGCCGGTATCGAAGCGCGAGAGGGTGGAAGGTGGATGCTGGTTGGTGGAGGATGGTCGGTGTCGTGCGCCGACAACCGAGGACGCCGTTGGACGATCAGCGGGTGCGTGGGTTCCGGTCTCCCGATCATACCGTGAACGATCCGCATCGTCCTCTGGCCAAAAACAGTCATCCTCTCCACCCCGCCCACCATCGGACCCACCGGGCGCGACCATGCGCCCTTGTCCCTTTGCGCCCAATGCAACACCGATCGGTCTGCGTCGGATGCGCGGAAAACGGTCACGAGGACCGCCAGTGCTGGTGCCACATGGTTCGATCCGGTCGCTACGGACGAGATCGATCAGATCAGATCAGATCAGATGTATGATCTCGGTCGCTTTCGGGGTCGTCCTTCATGCAGCGTCGAACGCCAGCGTACGGCAAACAAGCCCGGGAGAAACCCGTGCGAGTACGAACGAGCGATGGGTGATGCGGATCCTAACAGTCGTCGACCCAGCGGCCGACCCCATGATGGAACCATCTCTCCTTTCGTTCCTTTCGTTGCCCGTCCCGTGGCGCTCAGCCCATATCAAGCCCGGTATCGCATCGTTGACATCCTTTCGGTCCCTGTTCGGCCCATACCCCTTCGGCAGGGGGGCCAACCGGTCTGCTCCGGTCGGACATACCCACCCAGCCAATTGGTAAAGGGCCGTTTCGTTCCCAGAACCGTGATCACCATCCAACCGATGGACCGATCCATGCAATCGTGGTCGTGTTCTGTCCATATCCGGTGCGAGCTGTGGCGGGGAGACCCGGTCCCACTTCCCGCGCCGGTTCCATTGCGTGTGGTCGGAGCCATATTTTACATTTACTCAAGATCTGGATGTGTCGTCTCAGAGATGGGAACCACAGTTGCTCCTCGGCACACTCCCGTTGCGGCCGACCAAGCATGAAAGATGCGGTCAGACCCGGGCAACACGATGGTGCCAGTGGTGATACAATATGAGTTGATGATCGTGAATTTGGATACTATTCAGATTAGATCGCGGATAGCTGATCATTGATGATCGGAAGACTAGAATATTGGATACGATCGGAGTTATATAATTTTTTCTCATCGGGCTCTTCAGCATCCTATTCTTGCATCTGTACTCTAACCGATACCATGGCACTCATTACTCGTGCTCTGAAGCGAGATGGCAATGGTCGAAGGCGGATCGGAGACCATCGACCAATTGCGCGCAACCCTCCTCGGTATCGGCATAGGCCAGTTTCAAAGCGTCGACGCATGAAAACGGCAGATCCAGCCCCCCCGAGCAATTGTTCGTTCGGAAGTTTGTGCAAACCACCGTGTCACAGTCTGGGCCCGAACGGAGAGAGGCGGTAATTCGCGCCCAAGAGCACATCGTATGGATCCAGTGTATGGAACCGCTCGAGTTCGCGGTCGATCATATCGAGCATCTCCGCCAGCTCACCGCTCACATCCCCGCTCTCACGGCCAGCCATGCTTCCATCTCGGCGCGCAAGCTCGATTCCATAGCTGTGGGAACGGCGTCCGGAACCTCGACCGTCTTCGACCGTAAAAAGGAGCGCTCGGCGCGGCACTGACAGGACTATGCTATGCTATGCTATGCCACGCTATGTTAGGTCACGCTATGTTATGCGATCTTTTGCTTGCACTCCTCTATCTTTTCCTCGAGATCGTCGAAGTCCCCGCTCAGTTCCTTCGCGGTCTCGAAGCACCGGAGTGCGTTGCGGAACCGGTCGATGCGGTGCATCCCCAACCCCTTCCGGTACCACGCCTCGGCGTTATCGGGATTGAGCGAGAGCGCTTTATTGAAGCATTGCATCGCCTGCTCGCTTAAGCCGGTGCGAAGGAGCGACACGCCTTTCCCGACCCATGCGTCGTCGTTGTCCGGGTCGAGGTTCAACGCCTCATCGAAATTCTTGCGCGCGCGCCTCGTATGCCGCCGGTCGAGATAGATCCTCCCGCGGTCGACCCATGCCCGCACATGCGTGGGTTCCTTGTTGATGATACGGTCGAAACATTTCCGCGCTTGGCGCTGCTTGCCGTAGCGGTAATACATCGTATGGCCGTACTCATAGAGGGTCGGAATGTGATCTGGATCCTTCTGGAGCACGCTTTTGAACAGTTTTCGCGCCGTGCGTTGGTTCCCCAGATGGTGTTTGAAGATCAGCCCTTTATGGTAAAGCGCGTCGAGGTCGTCGGGATCGAGTTCGGCCACCGTATCGTACGCCTCGATCGCTTCGGGGTACGAATCGAGGTCTTTTTCGTAGATCTGCGCGAGGCGTTGCCAGAGGTCCTTCCGTTCGGGCTCGAGGTTCACCGCCTTACGATAGCAGCGCGCCGCATAATCCGGTTTATCCAGATCCTCGTGATAGAGCTCGCCGAGCCGTACCCAGATATCGAACCGTTCCATATCCATGAACACGACCTTTTCCAGCGCACGCGCCGCCGCCTCGTATTCACCCAGCTCATTGGCCTGGAGCAGACCCAGTTCCTCCCAGAGGTCCGGGTCCTCGTCATCGAGCTCGATCATCGCCTTGAGCGCTTCGGACGCTTTCGCCGGCACCTTCAATTTATCGGTGTAGAGATCGGCGAGATGGCGGTACGCCTCCTCGTGCTCTCCGTCCAGCTCGACGACGCGCTGATAGCAGACCTCGGCGTTGCGATAGTCGTGAAGATAGTTCTCGAAGATCAGCCCTTTTTTATACCAACCTTCCACATTGCCCGGTTCGTTCTCGTTCACCTCGTCGAAGCACTCCCGCGCCGCTTCGTACTTTTTCAACTGGATCAGCGCATCGCCGCGCATGAACCAGGCCTTGATATTCTCCGGTTCGTATTTATTGACCGGCTTGAGATACTTCACCGTCTCTTCCCATCGCTTTGCATCGTACATCAGTTCGCCCAGCGCGTACCACGCCTCGAGATCCTTTTTCTTGGCTGCGACCACCTTGAGATACGACTCCCGTGCGCGCTCCGGTTGGTCGAGCCGCTCCTTCTGCAGCTTGGCCAGCGTCTCCCATGCCTCGATATTCTCATCGTTGAGCTCGACGACGCGCTCGTACGCTGCGGCCGCCTCGGGATAGAGCCCGTAGCCGTTGAGGAGGAGGTCGGCGTAGATGAACCACGATTCTTCGTTATCGGGTTCGAGCTTCGTTGCGCGCTCCAGCGCCTCCTTCGCGGTCTTAAGATCGCGCGAGACCTCGTATGCGAGCTTGCCCACATAGGCCCAGCCTTCGGCGTGCTTGTCGTCTACTTCCACGACGCGTTTGAAGAACTCGAGCGCGACCTTTGGCTGCTTTTTTTTCAGCTCGTCCTTCCCAAGCTTGAACGCCTTCGTCGCAAGATTGTTGTTCGGGTCGACATCGGTGAGGTTCGGACCCTTGCAGATGGGACAGCGCTTCGCAAATTTCGTCACATCGACGAATTTCTTGCAATCCTTACAAAATCGCCGTATCTTTTTCCTCTTCCGCCGCGCCATGCGCGGCACATAGTCTCTAGCCTATTTTAATGTGCGGTCGCCGCTCACGACGCTCTGCGACGCATCCGCGCGTGCCACATCGCCGTCCACGGCACTCTCCTCCATCGAGGTATAACCCGAAACCTATAACGCGGCCAGTCAGCAGAAGTATTATAGCGGAGGAGAAAAATTCATAAATGGAGGTGGGCCTATGCTCTTGATCGGGCGCGGAACGAAGCGAGGTATTGGATTTCGATCCAAGCCGGGCGTAGCCCCTCGACGGACCGACCGCGCACCACACCAACTCACCATTGGAATAGCCCGCACTCTCGTGGGGGGAACGACATGGCATTGAAGGAACAACCGTACCGTTTATTGGTCAAACATATTTACACAGTCAAAAAATGTTCGCGAACTCTTGGTGAGTTGAGTCATGTCTATTTGAAAGGTGACTTCGGGCGCGCCCGCAAACTGGCGGCCGAGATCACGAAGCTCGAGGATCATGCGGACGAGATACGCAAAGAAGCGGTCCGCAGGATCCCCAATAGTATCTTTATGGCGATCTCGAAACACAACATCCTCCTTCTCCTCCGTGGGCTGGACAAGCTGGCGCATAATATCGAATACGCAACAACGCTCCTCATTGCGCGGGAGACGAAGGTCACCGGCAAGTTGGCCGTACGCATCGCCACGCATATCGAGGCGGTGGTCGGTGCGGTCAACGCATTGGATAAGGCGGTGCTCAATGTCTATAAGATCCTCAAGGGCGAACTGAGCAAGAAGGAGATGAAAGGGATCATCGATCTCGTCCAGGATGTGATCCAGCATGAGCGCCGTGCCGACGAGGTCCATACCAAGATCATTCAGATGCTCTACCGATCGGAGGGCACCATGGACGACCTCGCCATACTCCACATGCTCCGCGCCATCGAGCATATCGACAAGATCGCGAACCTTGCAGAACGCACCGGTATCCGGTTGGTCTCTACGATCACGGAATAAGATCGCGACGCGGAAAACGATGAATCGTGAACGAGCACGATGAGACAGCTGGGTGAACGATCGTGAGTTTTTATCTGATCATACTGATCATCGGCGTCGTCGGTTCATTCTACATGGCTTGGACCATCGGCGCCAACGATCTCGCCAACGCCATGGGGCCATCGGTGGGCGGTGGCGGGTTATCGATCAAAGGCGCGGTGATCGTCGGCGGCGTCCTCACCATCGTCGGCTCGATCCTCGTCGGCGAACATGTCTCGACCACCATCGGGAAGGGGATCGTCCAGTTCCCCGAGACCACCACCGTCCAAACCAATATCATTATCATTGCCATGGTCGCCGCGCTTCTCGGCGCGGCGGTCTGGGGCACCATCGCCACTTACTTCGCCATGCCGATCTCCACCTCGCATTCGATCATCGGCGCGCTCATCGGGATCGGGTTCGTCGTCGGTGGCTCCACCACGAACTGGGGGATGGTCGGGCTCATCGCCTCGAGCTGGGTCATCTCGCCCCTCTCCGGCGCGGCCATCGCCTTCCTCCTTTTCATGATGGTCAAACGCTCTATCCTCGACGCGAACGACCCGATCAAACGCTCGAAACTGATCACGCCCATCCTCATCATGGGGATGGTATTCTTCATCCTCTTCTCGTTCATGTACGGTGGACCGGCCATGCTCGGGCTCGATACGCTCTCGCTCTGGTTCGTCCTCATCCTATCCACGGCCATATCGGTCGGAGCCCTCATCCTCTCTTATTATATCCTCTCGCGCTACGAGTTCGAGGGCGAGGACGATTACGCCAAGGTCGAGCGACTCTTCGTGTTCATGTTGATCATCTCCTCGGCATACCTCGCCTATTCCCAAGGTGCACATAATGTGGCCAACGCGGCGGGACCGCTCCTCGTCGTCACCGAAAAAGCGCTACCAGAGATCATCGAGGGCGGGTTCCAGTCCCCGTCGCTCATCTTCGGCATCCTCCTCTTCGGCGGTGTTGCCATGGCCATCGGCAGCCTCACTTGGGGCTATAAAGTGATCCAGACCATCGGCAACTCGATCACGCAATTGACCCCGACCCGCGCGTTTTCGGCACTGTTCGCGGCCGCATCGATCCAGCTTGTCTTTTCACGCCTCGGCATCCCCACCTCCTCGAGCCATATCTGCGTCGGCGGCGTGATCGGTGTGGGCCTCGCGGGCGGGTTGGCGGCGGTGGATACGAAGGTGGTACGCCGGATCGTCCTCTATCTTCTCCTCACGCTCCCCGCCGCAGCGGGGATCACCGTGGGCATCTTCTTCGGCCTGAAGCTATTTATTTAAACCATGAAACGAATGCATCAATAGGCTCAAACGATCCTCCGTGGGTGATGGGAATTACAAAAAGAAAACGACGACACTTTTCGACCCCTTTGCTCGATATCTTCGGCGAGTCCCCGTTCGGGAAATTTGTCCACCACGCCAAGATCGTCAACGAGGCCACCGACCGTCTCCATACCATGCTCGGGGACTACCTCGATGCTGAGTACGAGGAGATACCGCAGTCGGTAGAGAAGATCCTCGCACTGGCTATCGAAGCCGACGAAGTGCGCAGCGATCTCATGCTCCACCTCCCCAAACGGCTGATCCTCCCCATACCACGGGAGGAGCTGCTCCTCCTCATGCGCGGTCAGGACAGGATCGCCGCCTTTACCTATAACGCCGCGTTCCAGCTCAGCGTACGCCATACCCTGATCCCGCCGCCGATCCAGGGACATATGCACAAACACCTCGATACGGTATCGCACTGCGTCGAGATCCTCCTCAACGCGGAAGAGGCGGTGGATCGGCTTCTCCAAACCGCGTTCACCCGGCGGTCGGCCGAGAAGGTGACGAAGCTCGTCAATCGCGGCCTCGTCTGCGAACGCCGCGCCGATCATCTCAAGGAGGAAGCGATCATCGGCATATTCCAGCAAAGCGCAGCACTTGGTACATTGGGCGCGTACCACCTCCTCAAACTCGTCGAGCTCATCGACAAGATCGCGCATCATGCGAAGCATACCGGGGTACGGCTCGCATCGATCATCAGTCGGGATGAGTGAGGAAGAGAGGAAGTAAAGAGTAAAGTGTAAAGTGTGAAGCGTAATGTGTAAAACTTAATGTGTAAACTGCAACATGTAATGAGTGAAGGGTGGGGCGGAAGGGCGTGCAGAGGCACGGCGGGAAATAGGTATGGCCTCGGTGACGTACGCTATGCGTTCCCATTTTCCGCCCCCCGATCTCCCCTCCTCATACCTCACTTCTACCACTTCACCCTTTAAACTTCACTTCACTTCACCTCCCCAAAACGAAACCTATTTAACTCTGCCAGGATCATTGCGCTTTAGCTATGCACGACCTCGATACCCTTTTCTTTGAATATCTCATCTCAATAGGCATCACCACCGTCTTTGCGTTCTACATGTATAAGGTCGTGGGCTCGTTCGGGCTCTCGATATTGGTCATATCGGCGCTCTTTCTCACGCTCATCTATCTCGATCATCGCGTGCGAGTGGTCAATAAAAATAAGAAAGACGAAGCGCGCGCCCGAAGACGTGCGGTCGCCGTGCTCTGTCTCGTGATCATCGCGTTTCTTTTCACGCTCCTGGTGGGAATGAACATCCTATTGGACCGATACCCTATCGACCTTAGTGTGGAAGCAAACGAGGGTCTCTCCGCCACGCTCAACGCGACCCATGCCAACGGGACCTATATCATCACCGTGGATGCGATGGACGGGCGGGCGATGGGCGATGGTGAGGCCGGAGCGTTCGCGTTCGATCAGCTCGATTGCTCCATTGCAACGACCGACGATGCGCCGCTCGATTCGATCACCATCCAGCGTGTCGACGCAGATAACGATAGCTACCTCTCTGTCGGCGATCGATTCGTCATCTGCGGACTGAACGATACTGGCGTGCCATCGGGCCAGACCTACCGCTTTTGCTTGACCGCGGGAGAGGATGAGCAACTGGTCGCCGAGATCAACATCCACAGCGACAGTGACAGTGACGGCGACAGCGACAGCGACATCCAGCACGAGCCAGAGATATAGCACGGGTTTGCGACCGAAGCGCCCCCTCCCGCCATGGCCGAAGCGCCAACGCGGCGTCCGCACCAGCCGCTCTTGGTCTACTGATGGATTCAGCAGAATCGGTCTCTACGAGCTGCGATCCCCGATACATCGAAGATGTTCGGGGAGACTGACAGTGCCGGAGGCACTATGGCGTATCGGTGAAGCGCCGCAGGCGCGAGGCGATAGTGACTCTGAGCGGAGCGAAGAATGGCCTATGCCCGATACTTCGAAGAAGTTCGGGGAGCGTGCCGTTTTGCACAGCAAAACGTGGCCGATCTGCGAACAGTGAGACATGCTCGAAACCCCTCCAGAAAGTCTGACAAACCGTCG
>CAZSUE010000075.1:0-12023 GCA_964609045.1 uncultured archaeon
CCTCTTCAAGTACCTCGGCGGTGTGGACTCGTTCCCGATCTGCCTCGACACGAAGGACCCCGACGAGATCATCCAGGCGGTGAAATGGCTGAAGCCGAGCTTCGGTGGGATCAATCTCGAAGACATCTCGCAGCCGAAGTGCTTCCGTATCCTCGACACGCTCCGCGAGGAGATGGATATACCTGTCTGGCACGACGACCAGCAGGGGACGGCGACCATCGTTTGCGCCGGTGTGCTCAACGCGCTGAAGCTGGTGGGCAAGAAGATCGACGAGGTCGAGGTTGCGATGATCGGCGCCGGTGCGGCGAATATCGCGATCTCGCGGGTGATCATCGCGGCAGGCGTCGATGTCAAAAAGATCCGCATGGCGGACAGTACGGGCATCCTTCACCCCGGTCGTACAGAACTGAAGGAGGACTACCCACAGAAATGGAAGATGTGCCTCGAATCGAACGCTGAAGGGCGAGTGGGTGACAGCGCCGACGCGATCCGCGACGCAGATATCCTTCTTGCCGCATCTGCGCCCGGTCCCGATACGGTCAAGAAGGAGTGGATCGAGGGGATGGCGGACGACGCCATCGTCTTCGCCACCGCCAACCCGATCCCCGAGATCTGGCCATGGGAAGCGCTCGAGGCGGGTGCAAAGATCGTGGCCACCGGACGATCGGATTTCCCGAACCAGGTGAACAACTCACTGGGCTTCCCCGGTATTTTCCGCGGCACGCTCGATGTGCGCGCCAAGACGATCACGGACGATATGTGTATCGCCGCGGCGAACGAACTTGCCCAGACGGCGGAAGACAACGGCATCCACGAGAACTACATCGTTCCCACCATGGACGAGTGGGAAGTGTTCCCGCGCGAGGCCACCGCCGTGGCGATGAAGGCGATGGAGCAGGGGATCGCGCAGCTCAAACGCAGCCGCGACGAGCTCTTCTCGCATGCAGAGGCGATCATCAAGGCCGCTCGCGACGAGACACAGCTCATGATGAAAGAGGGCTATATCCGGTCCGCGCCCGAGGAATAGAAATCGAACCACCTTCGACCGATCTTGAACTTCAAATATTGAACTTTGAACTTAAGGGTATGACTCCGAGCGAGGGTCGCGGTCGTGGTCGTGGTCGTGGTCGTGGTCGTGGTCGCGGTCGTGGTCGTGGTCGTGGTCGCGCGCTGCGGAAGCGACCCTCGCTCGCTCCACCTTCGAACCGTTCTTTGCGGTGATCTGTGAAGGGTACGAATGAGCGGCACCCAGGGCACAGCACACTGCGTAGAACGCGAACAACGAGTAACGAGTAGGGATCCAGCGGGTTTCGGGGTCGAAACGCAATGGTCGTCAAAGATAAGGTCGGTCGCCGGCGGTATATCGTCTTTCATATCGAAAGTGATCGAGAATGGTCGCGGCGCGAGATGATCGGCGCACTCCACCGCGCCTATCGGCAAGAGTGTATCGACACGGGCGTGGTGAAGCCCTGGCTCACCGTCTTCGAGCATAACATGGGCATCCTTCGGTGCGCGCATTGGGGAAAAGATGCCGCGATCAGACTGCTGCGGTCCATCGACACCATGGGCCGCGAGGCGCGACCGGTGCGGGTGCGGACGTTGGGCACCTCGGGCACCATCCGCACGGCGAAACGGAAGTTCTACCACCGCCCCGCCGATGCCAACGGGGTTGGATGAGGGAAACTATATAACTCAGCCCCGCGATTAGGGGGACGATTCACTAATAATCGGAGGACCTACATGCAACCTGGCAATATGGCTTATGATCGGGCGATCACGGTATTTTCACCAGATGGTCGCTTATTCCAGGTCGAGTACGCCCGCGAAGCAGTAAAACGCGGTACTACCACTGTTGGATTAAAATATAAAGAAGGCGTCGTGCTGATCATAGACAAACGAATTACGAGCCGGTTGATCGAACCGCGCTCCATCGAGAAGATATTCCAGATCGATAACCATATCGGATGTGCGACCTCGGGACTGGTCGCCGATGCGCGGGTGCTCGTGGACCGCGCACGGATCGAGGCGCAGGTCAATCGTATCACCTATAATGAGAAGACATCGGTGGAGCTCCTCGTCAAACGGATCTGCGATTTCAAGCAGAACTACACCCAATACGGCGGTGTGCGGCCATTCGGTACGGCACTCCTCGTGGCGGGGGTGGATTCCGAGGGCGAGCATCTCTTCGAGACCGACCCCAGTGGCGCGTTGATGGCCTATAAAGCGGGCAGCATCGGCGCAGGTCGTAATAGTGTGATGGAAGTGTTCGAAGATCGCTATGAAAAGGACCTCGATTTTGACGGAGCCATTGCGCTCGGGCTGGAGGCGCTCTCCGAAGCGACCGACGGAGAAATGAACGCGCCGGCGGTGGAGATCGGGTTCGTCACCCGCACCGAGAACTTCCAGAAGATGGATGCGGAAGAAGTCGCAAAACATGTCCAGAAGGTCATGGAAGCCGACGACGAGGATTGATCAGTCCCATCAGTCCCCGCCCATCCCCGTTGCGGGCGTGGTGCTCCGGTGCCATCCAGTGGCGTTCGGCGTGAGGGTATGACAATAGGATACAATCAGATACAATCGGATAGCAGTCCTATCATATCATACCATACCATATCATACCATATCATATCATACCATACCATATCATACCATACCATATCATACCATACCATATCATACCAATACGATCATAGCATACCACGCCGCGCTTCTGGTATGGATCATCGACGGGAGCCATGGAACGACCGAGAGCGGGGACGGGAGACGCCAGATACGAGCCGCCCGCTAAATATTATACCATGCCCGACCATTTCATAATGATCCACCCCATACTACCCCATAATGTACCATCCCCTACCACTCAATAATGTACCATCCTATGCCGTACTATGCCATACTATAGCATATTACCTTAATAGTAGAATAAAGATGAGATCAAAGATCGATACGAGAAAAGAACGAAGATAAGTACACGACTACGCATACCATTCACCGTTTGCAGATGGGTACCGGTCAGCGTGAACATAGGACAATCGGATATTGGACCGTCGCACAAGAAGAGCCAGTTGGACCACACCCATGGCCACCGGTGATCGAAACCGCCATCTGTCCCCTTTCAGCCGCCATTCTGATCATTTTGCAATTCCATAGAGCGATGTGGTGAATTTACGATGATATCATTGAACGATGCAGTGACCGCACGTCTCGAATCCCACGGCGAACGCTTTGAAGTCCTCATCGATCCGTACGCGCATGAGAAATTGGAAGAGGACCCCTCGATCAATGTGGTCGATCTTCTTGCGGCAGAAGAGGTATTTAGTGACGCGAGCAAGGGCGACCGCGCCTCGACCGAGTCGTTGGAGAAGATCTTTGGCACCGACGAAGTCGACTCGATCGTGCGTCAGATCCTCGACCGTGGCGACATCCAGCTCACCACGGAACAGCGCAAGAAGATGCAGGAAGACAAACGCAAGCAGATCGTCGCCACCATTGTGCGCAACGCGATCAATCCACAGACGCGGACGCCGCACCCTCCGCAGCGTATCGAGAACGCCATGGAGGAAGCGCGCGTGCACATCGACCCGTTCAAGCCGGTCAATGTCCAGGTGCAAGATGTCCTCGACGAGCTGAGGCCGTTGATCCCGATCAGTTTCGAAAAGACGGTGATCGCGGTGAAGGCCTCACCGGAGGATTACGGCCGCATCTACGGCGATGTGAAATCGTTCGGACGCATAACGAAAGAGGAATGGCAGCCCGACGGGTCCTGGATCGGCCTCGTCGAGATACCGGCGGGGGTCCAGTCCGAGCTCTACGATCGGCTGAACTCCAAGACCCACGGCGCGGTCGAGACGCGCAAGATCAAGTGAGGGGGCCGCGCTCCGGGCAATTTTAGGCTGTTCGCGGTGTCGACGACGATCAGTCGATCCTCTCTCCTCTCTCCGTTCTCCTCTCTGCGTCGCCGGCTCGTTTGTATTCTTTTTCGGTTCGTCACCGGCGTGGCGGTGTTTTCTTCACGGCGTGAACGGACGGTCCGTATCGGGCTCCGATGCGTAGCGGGTACTGTGATGTGATGATATGAGTTTTAAACGTAATACGAACGGAAACAAGCATTCGGCCCGCGAGATCGTCGTCCCCGGTGAGCTCCTCGACCGCGGCGACTATCGTGCCGGTATCGGGACCTACAAGGAACGCAATCTCGTCTATTCGGCACAACTGGGCGTCAAGAATGTTCGCGCGAATTATATGAATGTGGTCCCGTTGAGCGGCCGGTATCTGCCCCGTCCGGGCGACCTCGTCGTGGGGACCATCGTCGAGATCGGTCCGACGAACTGGCTGGTAGATATCAATTCCCCGTATCTTGCGCCGATCCATGTCAACGAAGTGCCATGGCATGTGGAATATGGCGATACGGCCCGATATATCGATGTGAAGGACGCGGTCCTCGCCAAGATCCATTCGGTCGACGAGATCAAACGCATCCAGCTGACACTGAAAGGGTCGGGCCTCAGGAAACTGAAATCGGGACGCGTGTTTACCATCTCCGCCTCGAAGGTGCCGCGTGTGATCGGGAAGAACGGGTCGATGATCTCGCTCATCAAGAAATATACGCATTGCAAACTGTTCGTGGGTCAGAACGGCTCCATTTGGATCCAAGGTGGGATGGAGGATATGGTGCTGGCCGTGCGCGCGATCCAGAAGATCGAGCGCGAGGCACACAAGATCGGGTTGACCGACGCGGTGGAACGGTTCTTAGCGTACGAGCGTGAGCGTATGCACAGCCACGATACCCGCGCCCATCGTGGGACATTGTAGTGTGGTCGATGGTTCATGGACGATGGGTGGCAGCGCGAGCAATAGGGTCTCAGATCCGTCAGTTCCAGATATCGTTTCGAATTCGATCTTTTCCGGGTGAGGGGACGAATAATGGAGAATGAACGCCAGTTGCAGCGGGGGTGAACGCTATGGTGCGACCTGTTCGGATGCCGCCGCTCGGCCTTGGATCGACCATGGGACGGTCACGGACCCTTTGTGGCATTCCTATTGCTTTTTATATTGGGCGTGGGCCTCTCGCTCTTTACTAACAATTAAATTAAATTAAGTTGGGCTGAGTCGCGCTAAATTAAACGAATCGTATTAAATCCTATTGTACTGGGAAGAGCTATATAGTAAACAGAAAATGAGTTGGTTGTTATGGACAAAATTCAGTTATTTACCGATGAGGGGTTGCGATTGGACGGTCGCGCCCGGGACGAGTTGCGCCCCATCAGGATCGAAGCCGATGTGCTCAAACGCGCGGACGGTTCGGCGTGGATCGAATGGGGAAAGAATAAGATATTGGCGGCGGTGTACGGCCCACGCGAGGTCCACCCCCGCCATCTCCAGGACCCGACCCGCGCCATCGTCCAGGCGAAATACAATATGGCCGCGTTCTCTGTGGATGATCGCAAACGCCCGGGGCCGGATCGTCGCTCCACCGAGATCTCGAAGGTGATCTCCGAAGCGTTCGAGCATGTGATCTTCACCGAACGCTTCCCGCGCACCACGGTTGACATCTATATCGAGATACTTCAGGCCGATGCGGGAACGCGCTGTGCGGGACTCACCGCGGCCAGTGTTGCGCTGGCCGATGCGGGGATAGCGATGCGCGACCTGGTGCCCGCCTGTGCGGTTGGCAAGATCGACGGCGAGATCGTGCTCGACCTCGATAAGCGCGAGGATAACGGTGGCGAGGCAGACATGCCGTTGGCGTACATCCCCCGCACCGAAGAGATCGTGCTCCTCCAGATGGACGGTCATCTCGGCATAGAGGAGATGGAAGGTGCGCTCGAGCTTTGTATCGACGCCTGTGGCACGATCCACGAGCTACAGAAAGAGGCGCTCTATCGGAAATATTCGCCGACGAGGATCGACCCGGATGCATTGACCGAGGAGATCGACGAGGCGGATCGTATGCGGGAGGAGGTGTGAACATGAATGTGATCTGCGAACTGCGTCGGGACCATATCCAACTCTTGGCCAAGAACGAAAGGCGCGCCGACGGGCGCGCGCTCTTCGACCACCGCCCGCTCGTCATCGAGGGTGCGCCCATCGAGACCGCCGAAGGGTCGTGCAGAGTCAGCCTCGGCGATACCGATCTCCTCGTCGGGGTCAAGTTCAACTTGGGCGAACCATACGACAACTCGCCGGAGGAAGGCGTGCTCACCACGAACGCGGAGCTGAACCCGCTGGCGTCACCGAACTTCGAGGTTGGACCGCCGCGCGAACCGGCCATCGAACTGGCACGCGTGGTGGACCGCGGTATCCGCGAGAGCGGCGCCATCTCCCTCGAGGAACTGTATGTGACACCGGGCGAGAAGGTGTGGATCCTCCATCTCGATATCCATATCCTCGATTACGACGGCAACCTCTTCGATGCTGCGTCGATCGGTGCATTAGGCGCGTTGATGACCACGACCATTCCCAACAGCCGGTATGGGCTCGGCGAGGATCGGCCGTTATCGGTGCACCATTACCCGCTGGGGACGACGATCGCGAAGATCGGTGAGACGCTCATGGTGGACCCGAACCTCGAAGAAGAACAGATCGCCAATACGCGGCTGACGATCATCACCGACGAGACGGATACGATATGTGCACTGCAAATAGGTCTCGGTGGCGCGCTGACGATGGCGGAGCTCTCTGCGGCGCTGGATATCGCCGCTTCGAGCAACCGCCACCTCCGCGATCGGGTCCGCGCCGCAATCGATGTCGAAGGTCGCGGCCGAAAAGCACAATAACGAGAACACTATTGGCTGCCAAAGGAGCGCTGGCTCGGCCGATGCACCCCCGTCGTGCCAGGTTGGAACGATCGAGCGCGAAGCATACCCTGCCATACTATGACCTACTATGCCATATCATATCATATCATATCATATCATACCATATCATACCATTCCATATTACACTATAGAATAGTATAATATACGATACTGAGATACGATCGCAACATGACGATGGATGTCAATAGTACACGACACCGTGCACGATACTAGAACTACATACACTACTCACGCTCAATGGAGGTAACGGAGGATGACGCGAAGGACGAAGAAAGTGAAACAGACCGGTCGCTATGGGCCACGGTACGGGATCCGTGTCCGGAAACAGATCAAGCTTCTCGAGGACAAGATGCACGAGAAGCATATCTGTCCGAACTGCCAGCACCGGAAGGTCAAACGGGTCGGCACCGGCATATGGAAATGCCGGAAGTGCGACCTCGTTTTTGCCGGCGGTGCCTATATCCCCCGTAGCGCAGCGGGACGCAAACGCGAACTGGCGCTGCGAAAGATCCGCGAGGCCGAGAAAGGGGAAACGCAATCTTAAAGAACCACGAGAACGAATTGAACGCGTAAGTGATACCAATGTACAAATGCGGCCGATGCAAGGAACAGATCCGAACCGATGTCAACACCGTCGGGATCCAGTGTGAGAAATGCGGCTCGCGCATCTTCTATAAGGAACGCCCGAATGTCAAGAAATTATTGAAAGCACGCTAGATCGATGTGCGCCCCCCTTCGTATGTCGTATCTGTTTGCGCGCGCGGCGTGGTACTCGCGTCGTCTGCGTGGGAGATCGTGCACGACGAGAATGGACCGGCTTTCGTGCGGCTCGTTTTTCCTGTCATCTTTCTTGCCAATTTGCCCCGTGCTTTTTCACGGTCTTCTCGCAGCCCAACGAAACATGCATGCTCATTCCCCCCTCGTCTTCGGCCCGTTCTCCACTTCGGGGTACGAAACGATAAGATGAGTAGGCTCTGGACGGACGACGGTGGCCGGTGTGGCATCAAATCGAGAACGGTTTTATCGGAGGGCTGATATGGTGTCCACTAATGAGGATGGCGCGAAGCCATACAGTGCATCGGTGGTGGTGGCGGTGGGCGCGGCCCGTGCGCAGCAAATCATTTTAAGCCTTTCGCCCGAACTTGCGCTCGACGGTGCGCTCGAGCCCGATGCCGCGAAGGATGTTGCGGAGGATGTTGCGGAGGATACGGGCGATACTGGATTGCTCCCCGCCAGTACTATCGCGCGGGTGGGCGTCCGACTGGATGGGTGTCCGGACGGCCTCCGGTTGACCATTGCCGCAGCAGATATCGGTGCGCTCCAAGCCGCACTCAACTCGTACCTCCGTTTGATCCAGCTCGTGATCGAGGTGGCGGCACTCGTCCCAATGTGTGGTACGATCGGTTCGATCGGTTCGGGCCAAAAGAGGGGAGATCGAACACCCTAGACAAGCACGGACGAATGGACCACCTTTACATACACCACTAGCAATGACGCGACATGATAACGAAACGAAACCGGTGATCAGTATGGATGTACCACCAAAGTTACAGAACCAACTCGCACAGTTCGAACAACTCCGTCAACAGTTACAGATGCTCTCCTCGCAGCGCTCGCAGCTCGAGGCGAAACAGTCGGAGCTGGAGCGTACGCTGGAGGAACTGGAGAAGCTACCGGAAGACCGGCCGCTCTATCGCAATATCGGCGCATTTTTCATGAAGGTCGAGGACCATGGATCGCTCAAAGAGGAGCTGACGGATCAAAAGGAGACGATCGGTATCCGTGTGAAGACGGTCTCGCGGCAGGAGAAACAGATCTCCGAGCGCGTGAAATCGCTCCAGAGCGAGTTACAAGCGGCGATGCAGAATATCCAAGGCGGCGGCGGACCCGGCGCCCCTGGCGCCCCTGGCGGACCCGGCCCGCTCAACCGGATGACGTAAGTGGAAACGCCACTGGGGTTTCGGGAATCGGGGTCGGGGCCACCGCATGCGATGTCGGGTGTGCCGATATTCGAATCACAAAAGCCAACCTCGTATAGGTCGCCTATACACTGGACCATTCGCGCTGTTTTATTTCTATTATTATCGTCATCCCGCCCCATTGGTACTCTTTAAGGCTGACCGACGAACCTGTTCTGTAGCCGGCGTGACGTCTCCTATTACTTCGCCGTTTTGAATAAAAGCGATATATGGGTTTATGGGTTTGGCGGCGTCTCGGTTCTCAATCAGCCGCATTCTGTGCCGATATCGCCCCTTCTCTCTCGTCGTTCTTGAAATCGGATTATCATGCTTCTTCGATCGGTGATATGCTGGTAGACCTATTGGCCGAGATCGCATCGAGGCTCAATGAGCCAGGGGGTCGGACGCTCGTCATCCTCCATCATAACGCCGACCTCGATGCGGTGGGGAGCGCGCTGGCGTTGCAGCGGCTCTTCCCCGCGATCCGCATGGGCGAATGGAAGGGCGTCAGCCGCGCCGGCCAGCGCCTCTTGCGGCATTTCGATGCGGAGGGTACGGTGCTGACGCGCCCGGCGCTCGGTGACTTCAGCCGATTTGTCGCGGTGGATGCGGGCTCGCCCGTCCAGCTCGGGCTCGCAGACTTCCCCGACGCGTTGATGGTGCTCGACCATCATCGACCTAACGAGGCCTGGCAGGCGCTCGAGAGCGATGTGCTCTATTATGTGGACGACTGCAAGAGTTCCTGCGGCGAGGTGGTGTACGAACTTGCGCAGTACGCCGCCGGTACGATGGACGCCGATGCGGCCACTGCGATCGTGGCTGCGATCGTCGCCGATACCGCGCATTTTCGGTTCGCCACCGCAGACACCTTGCGCGTTACCGCCGCGCTCCTCGGGGCGTACGATATCGCGCTCGCCGACATCTATCCGATCCTCGATTCAAAAGCGACCGGACGCCGTGCAGACGACCTTTCTCGTCGTATCGCGATGATCAAAACCGCCCAGCGCACGGAATTGCGGCGCGTGGGGCCGTTCCTCCTGTGCCTCTCGCATGTCAGCGCGTACGAGGGTGCGGCATGCCGGCAACTCCTTCGGCTCGGGTCCGATGTTGCTCTCGTCGGCGCGCAACGTAAGGACGAATTTCGCGTCAGTGCACGGGCGACCCGTACCGTAGTCCGTGCGGGGTTCGATTGTAGTGCGGTGTTGCACCGTGTATGTGATGTGGTGGGTGGCGGCGGGTTCGCCGCCGGCGGCCACGACGGCGCCGCCGGGATGAACGGTCCACGCGATGGTACGGTCACGCTCCAGCAACTCCTCGATGTCTGTGGCCGTATCGCCCGGGAGCGGCTTGGTGCGCTGGAGGCGCGCGCCGATACTCCGTGAGCATACATGGTGGCACGGGATCGATCTCTTTTTTACCGTCGACCGTTATTCTCCTTTCTCTTTCCAATATTCCTCTTACGATCCGAGGTGAAACTGTCAATGGCCACTCCAACCGATCCAGACGCACAGACCGGTGCCATCCCCACCCGCGGGTCGCTGCCTGCAGGTGACCGCTGGGACCTCAGCGACCTCTATGTGGACGATGCCCGATGGGAAGATGATCATAGCGCGCTCAAAAGCGATATCGATGCGGTGGGGGTGTTGAAGGAGCGGCTTACGGAGACCCCGTCTGCGTTGGGAGCGGTGATCCGGCGCCTCGACGAGCTCGAACGGCGCCTAGAGCGGCTCATGACCTATGCCAACCATCGGCACGACGAGGATGCGCTGGCGCCGCGCTATCAGGCGTATACGGACCGCGCGCGGTCGCTTGCCTCCGCGTTCGACGCCGCCACATCGTTCGTCGTCCCCGGGATACTTGCGATACCGACCGAAACGATGGAGGAGTGGCTCGAGGAGGACGCGCTGCAGTTCGCGCGCTTCTATCTCGACGATATTCTCCGCGTCCGCGACCATGTCCTCTCCGACGAGGAGGAGCGGATCCTTGCATTGGCGAACGAGCCGCTGGGCGGTGCGAACAAGATCTACACGCTCCTCAACGACGCCGAGCTCGAGTTCCCGACGGTGCGCGACGAGGACGATAATGAGGTCCAAATCTCGCATGCGCGCTTGATCCCCTTCCTCATGCGGCGCGACCGTCGCGTCCGCCGTGAGACCTACGACCGCTTCTACGGAAGCTACGACCGGTTCAAGCATACCTTTGCGTCACTGCTCATGACGAAGGTGCGCACCGATATCTTCCGGGCGAAGGTGCGGAACTACGATAGCGCGCTGGAAGCGGCGCTGAACCCCGACAATGTCGGTATGGAGATCTATACGAATTTGATCGCGACGATGCGCGAGAACCTCGACGCGTTCTACGATTATGTCGACCTCCGGCGCCGTGCGCTCGGACTGGACGAACTCCATTTCTACGATATCTACGCGCCGCTGGTGTGCGATTACGATCCGCACTATACCTTCGACGAGGCTGCGGAGCTGGTCTGCCACGCGCTGGAGCCGTTGGGCGAGGAGTACGGCGCCGTGCTGGCGCGTGCGTTCTCCGAGCGCTGGATCGATAAGTACGAGACGAAGGGGAAGCGCTCGGGCGCGTATTCGGGCGGTTGCTACGACAGTCATCCTTATATCCTCCTCAATTTCGAGGGCAGTATTCGCGATGTATTCACGCTGGCGCACGAACTGGGCCATTCGGTCCATTCCTATTTCTCGCAGACGCACCAGCCGCATATCACCGCGCAGTACCGTATCTTCGTCGCCGAAGTCGCCTCGACGCTAAACGAGAACCTCCTCCTCACCTACCTCCGCGATACTGCGGCATCGGATACGATGCGGCGTTTCATCGTCAACCAGCATCTGGAGGGATTCAAAGGGACGGTCTATCGCCAGACGATGTTTGCCGAGTTCGAGCGCGCCATCCACGAGGAGACCGAGGCGGGTGCGGCGCTCACCGCCGACGACCTCTGCAGGCGCTATCTCGATCTGAATCGCGCGTATTTCGGGGACGGGATAGAATATGACGACCATATCGCGCTGGAATGGGCGCGGATACCGCACTTCTATTACAATTTCTATGTCTACAAATATGCCACGACCTTCTGTGCTGCTACGGCCATCGCGCGGCGTATCCTCGACGGTGAGCCCGGTGCATTGGAGAACTATCTCTCGTTCCTCAAAAAGGGTGGTTCGGAGTATCCCATGGAGCTATTGAAAGGTGCGGGCGTCGATCTCTCCACGCCGAAGCCGATCGA
>CAZSUE010000076.1:0-3079 GCA_964609045.1 uncultured archaeon
GGTAGCCGATGTCAACGATATTACCGAGGACTACGCGGCGGGGAAATCCACCTCGCATCTTACCGGATTTGCCGCAATCGTCGTCGCCGTCAACGACCTCCTCCTCGTCTCCTCGCTTACCTCCACCGTCTATGCGCTGCTCCTCGTGCTCGGCATCCTCCTCGTCGTCTACCGCTCCATCAAGTACGCCGTTCTCACGCTCATCCCCGTCACCCTCGTGGTGACCTGGCAACCGGTGGTGCTGACGATCATCGACATCGAACTGAACCTATTTACCGCGCTCATCGGCTCGATCATCGTGGGAATTGGGATCGATTTCGGTATCCATATGACCGAGCGCGTGCGTGAGGGCGGAGGTACCATCGAGTCGGTGCAAAACGGCGTGCGTACCTCTGGCTGGTCATTCCTCGAGGCGACGACGACCATGGCGGTGGGCTTCTCCGCCATCTATATGATCGATATCATCGTGTTCAAGGAGTTCATCTCCGAGGTGATCTTCCTCCTCATACTCAGCGCGATCGGTGCCATGATGATCCTCCCCGCGATCTATTCCGTGGTGATATTGAGCCGCCAGAAGCGCGTGATCAAACCATTGGGCGAAGACGATATCGTCGCCGTGGAGCCGCTCCCAGACTGAGCGATGGACGAAGATACGAAGATACGAAGATACGAATGTGCGAATATGCGATAGGGGTCGTGTAGGTCGCATGTGGCGGCGTGTTCGCGCGCCGAGATCGGTCGACGACGATAGTTTAATGCGCCGTGCAGCCATTCCCCTCGCCGTAGGCCGCATCTCTACATTTTCGCCATTGACCCTTAGCCAAATACTATCGGCTATTGCATTAACTTTCAAATATCGACTTGTTAGACTTAATCAAATACTATCTAATCTTCACACCTCACACCTCACCCTTTATTCTTCATCAAACACTACCCTTCCCCCTCCACAATACAAGACGAAGTGATCGCGATGGCTGATCCCAATGCACCCCCCGGCGAGATTACTGCACCGACTGGCACAGCACTCCACTGCAAGGGCTGGCTCCAGGAAGCGCCGTACCGCATGCTGATGAACAACCTCGATCCCGCCGTGGCCGAGCTGCCCGAGCAGCTCATCGTCTACGGCGGCACGGGGAAGGCGGCACGGAACTGGCCCGCGTACCACGCCATCATCGAGACATTAAAGGAACTGGAGGAGGATGAAACGCTCCTCGTCCAGAGCGGCAAGCCCGTGGGCGTCTTTCGGACGCATCCCGACGCACCGCGCGTGCTCCTCGCCAACTCGCTCCTCGTACCGAGATGGGCGAACTGGGACTATTTCCGCGAACTGGAGGCGAAGGGGCTGATCATGTACGGTCAGATGACCGCGGGGTCATGGATCTATATCGGCACCCAGGGCATCCTCCAGGGCACCTACGAAACGCTGGCCGAGCTCGCGCGGCAGCACTTCGACGGCTCGCTGCAAGGCAAACTCGTCCTCACCGGCGGCATGGGCGGTATGGGCGGCGCGCAACCACTGGCGGTGACGATGAACGGCGGCGTGGTCATCGATGTGGAGGTCGACCCAGCACGGATCGAGCGCCGGCTGGAGACGGACTATTGCGACCTCATGCTCGACGATTTCGACGAGGCGCTCACGCGGGCGGAGGCGGCGAAAGCGGCGGGCGAGCCGCTCTCCATCGGCCTCGTCGGCAACGCCGCCGATGTCTTTACCGCGTTCGCCGAGCGCGGCATCGTGCCCGATGTCGTCACCGACCAGACCTCTGCGCACGACGAGCTCAACGGCTATGTACCCAACGATATGACGCTGGAGGAGGCGCTCGAGCTACGAACGAATGACCCGAAGCGGTACGCGAAAGAAGCGCTCCGCACCATCGCCCGACATGTGCGCGCCATGATACGGCTGCAAAAGATGGGCGCCGTCGTGTTCGATTACGGGAACAATATCCGCGGCCAGGCAAAAAGCGCCGGTGTCGAGAACGCCTTTGCATTCCCCGGGTTCGTTCCCGCCTATATCCGCCCGCTCTTTTGCGCGGGGAAGGGCCCGTTCCGGTGGGTCGCGCTCTCGGGCGACCCCGAGGATATCTACCGCACCGACGAGTTGGTGCTCGAGCTCTTTTCCGAGGACGAGGCGCTCTCTCGCTGGATACGGCTCGCGCAAAAGAAGGTCGCGTTCCAGGGGCTCCCCTCACGCATCTGCTGGCTCGGGTACGGCGAACGCGAGCGGTTTGGGCTCGCTATCAACGACCTCGTGCGAACGGGCGAGATACGTGCGCCCATCGTCATCGGTCGCGATCATCTCGATTGCGGGAGCGTGGCCAGTCCGTTCCGCGAGACCGAGAACATGCGCGACGGCTCCGACGCCATCGCCGACTGGCCCATCCTCAACGCGCTCCTCAATACATCTTGCGGCGCGACTTGGGTTTCGGTGCACCACGGCGGCGGGGTGGGTATCGGCAACTCGATCCATGCAGGGATGGTCATCGTGGCCGACGGGAGCAAGGCCGCCGCAGAACGGCTCTCGCGTGTGCTCACCGCAGACCCCGGCATCGGCATCGCGCGTCACGCCGATGCAGGGTACGAGGCGGCGAAAGCGTTCGCGCGCACGCATGGGATCACGATACCAATGGCCGACGCTGGTGAGGATACGGAGGAGTGATAGCATCGCGTCGAATGCTACCTCGGGAAATTAGCAGCGGAACAACACTTCTATTTAGAATTTGCCCGGAAAAGCTATATATCGGCCATGAGCCGCTCGTGGTCGTTCATAAGGTGGATCTACCACCCGTTCGGCAGTTGGATCGGTATGAAAAATATGGGAACAGGGGATCCGGCGACACACTTGTCGGCGGACGCTGACTCTGAGCGGAGCGAGGAATGGCGCGACGGGGGAACGGGGGCCGCCCCACCCACCGCTGTTTTTCATTTATCTCACCTGAAACAAATAGCCCATCACAGACCTCATCAATGGGGGTCGTGTTTCATGGTATCTGATCAATGAATAGAATGAACGGTTCCATCCGGCGCTTATGAGGTAAGGCGAAGCTGTTTCGTGCCGCCCGCACCTTGTTTTCCGTCC
>CAZSUE010000076.1:3089-5920 GCA_964609045.1 uncultured archaeon
CCACGTCCTCTCCCTCATATTCGTCGAGCGGGAAGAGCATGCTCCAGTCCTCCGACGGCCATTGCTCGAGGGCTTCGAGCGCGTCGGCGGCGATAGCGGGCTGGAGCTCGTACCCAACGCCGTTGCGGCCCAACGCGATGGCGCATTTCAGCACGGTACACGAGCCGGCGAAGGGATCGAGCACGGTTTCGCCCACAAAGCTGTACGCTTTGATGAGCCGTCGCGGCAGTTCGAGCGGGAACGGCGCCACATGCGACCGCTTATCGCCGCTCTTTTCCGGCTTCATCAGCCACACATCCGAATTCTTGAGCTTGAGCCAGAATGTTTTTGAGAGCTTCGACGCCGCGCGCTGTTCTTTCGTGACATGGCCGTATTTCGGTTTCGAGTCCATTTTCGGTTTTTGGAACTCGAGGATGAATTCGTGCATATGGTTGAGGAGGATCGAGGCGGGGTACGGGTAGGTACCGAAATGCGCGCGCACGCCGTTCGTCTTCTCCCAGACGATATCGCGCTTGAAGATGAACCCGATCTCCTCACAGCGGTCGACCGTCCGCCCGACGAGATTGAGCGATTTGAAGGTCTTCTTCACGCGTATAGGGAGGTTCATGATATTGATGAACGCTTTCCTGCCGGGTTGGAGCACGCGATAGACCTCACTCCATACCTCGCTGATGGCGTCGAACCATTCGTCGAGGTCGTGGATGTTCCCGAGGTCGTTCTCGAGCGGGGTCGCGCCATAGAGCTTCGCGTTGAAGTACGGTGGTGAGGTGATCATCAGGTGCACGGAATCGTCGTCGAGGTCGCGCATCGATTGTGCGTTCTCCACATAGACACGCTGGGTGGTATCGTTCGCCGCGATAGTGTGGGTCGTGCCCGGTTGCACGCCGACGGTCTCTTCGAATGCGCCGATGGCGATATCGTGCGCGGCGGCGTAGCGGCGCAGCTCCTCAAGTGTGTACCGTTTCTGGCCGCTGGTTGCCTCCTCCGCCTCTAGAGCGCCTTCGTTCGTCAATTCGTGGATCGTCGCCACCGTGCAGTTCAAAAGCTTTGCGGCCTCGATGGCGCTGAGATATGAGCGGGTCCGGTAATCTTCCATTGTCGACACCTGTGAGAAAGAAGAACACGATCGGGGAGATGGTCGAGTGAGTGGGAATGGCAGTTGGATGATGAGAGTATATTACGATTTCGGTTGAAGACCGCCCAAACGACCGGCCGCGGGAAGGGTGTGCGGTTCATTATGACTTGGACTGAAACGAAGCGAAGCAATGCAATGCAATGCGATGCGCGATGAAGCAATGGTGGTCTTTCGGTTCCTCCCGGCTACCACTCCGATCACGATCATAACGCGCGTTCCAGATGTTTCTCGCCGTTCTCTATAGCAAACCGCAGCGGACGGCGTTGCGCAATCAGATGCGATACGCCCTCATCGACATCTATGACGGGAACAAGAAGGAGGTAACGCATTGGGACGGGTCGGCGGAGTCGCGGTGTGGGATCGAATCGTAGCTCCAGCGCGTATTCGATGTGGCCGCAGCGGAGGACAGACCACCGCATCCCCTTTGACGCGTGGCGGTATGCGTCGCGCACCAGCCAGACGGCACTTTGCCCCCCTGGACAATGGGGTCGGGTCGATCATTGCGGTGGGTGCGCTCGCCATCGCGATCGTCGCGGTCTGTTCCATGATCGTTCTCATGCGCGCGCGGTCAGAGATGAGGGGCGGTGCCACCGACATAGAAATGGACATAGAAATGGACATAGAAATGGACATGGACATGGACATGGAGATAGAGATGGATCGGGAGCGAATGAGGCGGCTCTCACAGTTGGCCCAAAAGGCGGGTTTGGAGAAGGAATAAAGTGGTCCGGGTCCTAATCCTCGTCACCCTAGTGGTCGTTCTGGTGCTTCGCTGCTCCGGGTCCTCATTTCGTCCCGTGCTCGTTCGTCATGAAAATTGTGAACGCGCTCAAGTTTTATCCCAGAGTATTTGGGCCGAACGAGAACGAGCTGATCCTGGCTCAGCGCACTCTTGGCTCCCACAATTTTTTTTCGCATGACCGTAATGATGGATAGGTGCAGAGAACGGGCAATGGGAAGATCCCACAATCTATTATATAGAGAATGGGTTTTGGTACCCACACCGCGATTTGCGTCGAGGGGGCTGTAGATGATAAAAGCAACGATGAAGAACGGCCGGTTCCAACGGTCATTATATCTGTTCAGTCTGTTCAGGAAGGATGCGTTCACGACCGATACTTGTATCGTCGAAAGGAGCGACGAACGAGCGCCACTCTTCTTCCTCTTCCTCTTTATCGCGGTGATGAGCGCTCTTGCGCTCCTCCTCCTTTTCGCAGGGAGCGGTACGGTCGGCGCCGTTCCCGAGGCGGAGCCGAACGATGACGCAGGCGATGCGAACGCGATCGCGCTCGATACGACTTACAACGGCACGATCTACACCGACGGAGACCTCGACTGGTACCGTGCCGACGATATTCCAAACCTCGGCATACTCTATCTGAACGGCACCGCGCCCGAAGACATGGCGATCAAAGTCTATGTCTATGGTCCGAACTCATCCTCGAACCGGTTCATGGACGATCTATATATCGGCGCGAACGACCCGATCTCGATCGCAGACGATCTTGCTGCCGGTGGCACCTATTATCTCAAGTTCAGCGCCTATTATTCATCGGGTGCTTCATCCGAACCATACTCCTTCACGCTCGATCTCCAGCCCGTGGTAGGGGACGACTATGAGCCCAACGATAGTTCCGACACATCGTACAATTCCACATTGGGAATGGAATACAGCGCAACGCTCTTCCCCTCCTAT
>CAZSUE010000076.1:6020-11891 GCA_964609045.1 uncultured archaeon
GAAGAAGGTGAGTACGATTGGTATCGGTTCACGGTCCCCTCCATGGGCATCCTCTGGCTCAACGGCACCGCGCCAGCAGATATGAAAATGAAGGCTTATGTCTACGGCCCGGATACATCCAGTACGCAATTCATGTCCGACGTCTCTATCGCTGCGGGGGAATCATTTTCCATTGGTGACGATCTGGCAACGGGCGGCACCTTCTATCTCAAGATCTACGGGTATCATGGGAGCGGCTATTCGCTCGACCCGTACCATTTCACGCTCGAGTTCCAGCCCGTGATCAGGGATCTGTATGAACCCAACGATAGTTCCGACACATCGTATAACTCCACATTGGGAATGGAATACAGCGCAACGCTCTTCCCCTCCTATGAAGAAGGTGAGTACGATTGGTATCGGTTCACGGTCCCCTCCATGGGCATCCTCTACCTCAACGGCACCGCGCCAGCAGATATGAAAATGAGGGCCTATGTCTACGGCCCAAACTCCAGCTCCACCGTGTTCATGTCCGATACCTCTATCGGCACGAACGAAACTTTCAGCATTAGTGACGACCTCGTCGCCGGCGGCACCTACTACCTCAAGCTCTATGCGTATTATACGACCGGTTATTCGCTCGAGCCGTATCGTTTCACGCTCGAGTTCCAACATGTTGCCACGGATGCATACGAGCCCAACGACAACTCCAACTCGGCCCACAATGTATCACTGGATACCGTCCATACCGCCACGCTCTTTCCGTCCTATAGCGAAGGTGAGCGCGATTGGTACCGCTTTGAGGCGGTGCCGAGCATCGGCATCCTCACCCTTACCGTGACCGCGCCCGCCGATATCACGCTGAAAGCAACCCTCTATGGCCCGAACTCCACAACGGGCACCTTCATTTCGATCTTCCGGGTCCACCCCGGCGATACCGCGAGCGTCTCGGAGGATGTCTCCACCGGCGGCACCTTCTATCTCAAGATCTATGCGTATTATACGACCGGTTATTCGCTCGAACCATACCATTTCAATGTGAGCTTCCTCTCGCAGCAGCAGGACGGCTACGAACCGAACGACGACGCCGAGAACGCATACCCCGCCACACTCAATAGTACCTATAACCCGAGCATCTTCCCTGTCGGCGATGAGGATTGGTTCAATATTAGCGTCCCCACGCTCGGCGTGCTCTATGTCAATGTCACCGACCTTCCCGCCGCGGTGGATATCGTCGTCGAGGTCTATGGCCCGAACAGCTCGACGAGTCGATGGGCCACGAATGATGCAACCTCCTCCGGTGGTAGCGAACGTCTCTATTGGTATGTGCAACCCGGTTTCTATTACATACGGCTTCGTGAGTACGGCAACGACGATTCGGATGTGGACACCTTCACCCTCGAGACGAGCTACCGCGTTATGACGCTGGAGGATTACGAGCCGAACAACGACGCGGACTCGGCGGCCCCCATCCCGTGCAACAGCACGCATGATGCGACCATCTTCCCGGGCGGCGACCGCGATTGGTACCGCCTCGACATCCCCGCGCTCGGGCTACTCTGGGCCAATGTCACCGGGGTCCCCGCAGGACTGGATATCGTCATCGCGCTCTACGGTCCGAACTCCACTACAACATTGGCCGCATATAAGGACGCGGGCTCCAGCGGCAGCGAGCGGCTCTATACATATGTACTCCCCGGCGAGTATTATCTCCGTATCAGCGAATATGGCGACGATGGCTGGCATGTCGACCCCTACAGGCTCGATGTCCAGTATCGGCCCAACCCGGTCGACGCATTCGAGCCCAACGATAATATCTCACAACCCTCACCCATGGGTTACGGCGAGGACTATAACGCGACGATCTTTCCCCGCGGTGACCGAGACTGCTATCGGGTCGATGTACCCGCGCTCGGCGTCTTATGGGTCAATGTCACCGATGTGCCCGCGGGACTGGATATCGTCATTGCACTCTACGGTCCGAACTCCACCACCACATTGGCCGCATATAGGGACGCGGGCTCCAGCGGCAGCGAGCGGCTCTATACATATGTACTCCCCGGCACCTATTATATTCGCGTCAGCGAGCACGGCGACAATGACTGGCACGCCGATTTCTACCGTTTGAGGGTCGATCATCGCGAAGTGGCAGCGGACGCCTACGAGCCGAACGACAACGCCTCGTCCGCGTACTCCGTCACATGCAATCAGCCTTATACCCCGACGATCTTCCCAGCGGGCGATATCGACTGGTTCACCGTCTCCTTTTCGACGAGCGATCTCATTTGGATCAATGTCACCGATGTACCGGCCACGGTCGATATCGTCCTGCGCGCCTATGGCCCGAACGAGAGCACGACATTATTAAAGAGCGCAGACTCGAGCGGTAAGGGCGGCAGCGAGCGCATGCAACTGAGCGTCACGGAAGGTGACTATTATATTCGCGTCTCGGAGTACGGCGATAATGACTGGCATATCGACCCCTACCAGCTCCTCATCACGAACACCAATGCCACCGGCGATCCCTACGAGGTGAACGACGACCATACCAGCGCCTTTGCACTGCTCAATGATACGACGGTCACCCCGAATATCTTCCCCACGGGTGATCGCGACTGGTTTGCATTCACCGCCCCCTCCTCGGGGGTCCTCTGGGTCAATATCACCGACATACCCGCGCCGCTCGAACTTGCACTAACACTCTACGGTCCGGATTCGCCCGGCACCGTTATCGTCTCCGAGACCAGCCCCACTGCTCTGAGCCTCTACACCGCCGTTTTCGCGGGTGAGTATTATATCGAGGTCCATGATGCGGGCGACGACGAATTCTCATTGGCGACCTATCACCTCACGCTGAGCTATCGTGCGATCGAACCAGATGCGTACGAGCCGAACGATGTCGCCGCCGAGGCTTACGACCTCAGCTCCGACGGGCCGTACCACCCGACCATCTTCGGTGTCGGCGACACGGATTGGTTCACCATCGATATCCCCGCAATGGGCGTGCTCCATGTCAATATCACGGACATCCCCGCACCGCTCCAGCTCGAGGTCAGCGTCTACGGTCCGGACACAGACACAGCGCCGGTATGGATGCACTCGAGCGGCACGAGCGCGATTTATCTCTATGGCACCGTCGAGCCCGGGCGATACAATATCAATATCACCGCCGATGGGGATGACGCCTTCTCGACCCGACCCTATAGGCTGACACGCGCCTTCGAGGCGGTCTCACCCGACGCAAGCGAGCCCAACGACGAGGTCGCTAATGCCACCTCGATCGTGAGCGGCGCACTCTATCACCCGACGATCTTCCCCGAAGGCGATGTCGACTGGTTTTCGCTCACGATCGATGAGAGCGGCGTCGTCTATCTGAACCTCACCGATATCGATGCCGCGCTCGATCTCGATGTCGACTTCTACGGCCCGGATTCCGCCCTTACGCTCTCTCCACTCGAGGCTTACTCGCGGGGGGCGGACAGGATATTGTACGGTTCCGTGGTAGCGGGCGAATATTTCATCGAGATCGCCGATGCCGATGCCGACGCGGACGCCTTCGCCGTCGAAGAATACACGCTCGAAGTGAGCTTCCAGCCCGTCCCAGTGGATAGCTATGAGCCGAACGACGAGAGCGAAACCGCCTACCCGATCACGCTGGGCAATGCCTATGAGCCGACCATCTTCCCGCGTGCGGATCACGATTGGTTCGAGATCGATGTGCCGGAGAGCGCCGCGCTCAATATCGAAGTGGACGATATCCCCGCACCACTCGAGCTGAGCGTTCGACTCTTCGGTGTGGACTCCTCTACCACGCTGGTGGAAAGCGCGACCGGCAGCACGCGCGTCGCGTTCAATGCCACCGTGGTCGGCGGTACCTATTATCTCCGGATCAACGACCTCGGGGATGACGCTTTCGCGCTCGCGCCATTTTCGCTGAGCGTGACGCTCTTTTCACCACCGCCGGTGATCACGGCGGGACCGACAGCGACGGTGACACTGACCAGCGCAGCGATCGAATGGAGCACGGACGAGCCGTCGACGAGCATCGTCGAATATGGGCTGACCGTGAACTACGGCGAAGTGATGACGAATACGACGCTGGTTAACGATCACCAGCTTTCGCTGGAGGGGCTGAGCGTCGGGACCACCTACCATTATCGTGTCGGGTCTATCGATGCGGCGGGGAACGGGCCGACATGGAGCACGGACCACCTATTTACGACCCTCACGCCGGACCAGGACCCGCCGGTGATCGTCGGGGGGCCGAGCGCGACGCCGACGGATACCACCGCGGTACTTTCCTGGACCACCGACGAACCCGCCAGCTCCATCGTCGAGTACGGGATCGATGATACATACGGGACACAAGAGCGCAACGAGACAATAGTCACCGACCACGCAGTTACCATGACCGGGCTTACGCCGGACAGGACCTATCATTACCGCGTCGGATCGGTCGACGCCAGCGGGAACGGTCCCACATGGTCCACGGACCACCTCTTCACCACCGCCGCCGTGCCGGATACGACCGCGCCGGCGATCACGGCGGGGCCGACGGCGACCGTCGATCATTCCTCTGCGATCGTGAACTGGTCGACAGATGAGAGCGCGACGAGCATTGTCGAATTCGGGCCCACCGTCTCGTACGGAACGCAGCAAAGTGGTACCGGCTATACGGTCGAGCACAGCGTGGTGCTGAGCGGTCTCCAGAGCGCAACGCTCTATCATTACCGCGTCGGATCGGTCGACGCCAGCGGGAACGGCCCCACATGGTCGACAGACCGCACATTCACCACCGCCGCCGCACCGGACACGACCGCGCCGGCGATACTCGACCTCGAGGTCTCATGCGGAACGACCGAACTCTGGATCAATTTCACCACCGACGAAAATGCCACGGCGACGATCCATTATGGACCCACAGCATCGTACGGAGCGGTGGTGAACATCATGGACCCCTCGCGCTCCTTCTCCGCACACATCACCGCCCTCGAGCCCGGTACATGGTACCATTATATGCTGAGCGTCACCGATACCGCACCGGCGGCGAACACGAACACCACCGAGGACCATCGTGTGATGACCATCCCCGATCGGCCGCCGGCGATCAATGCGTTCCACCTCTCGCTTTCGAATAACTCCGCCGTCCTTTCATGGACCACCACCCTCCCCACCACCTACATCCTCCGGTATGGCGAAACGCATACGCTTTCGATGTCGGTCTCGAACGCAACAGCCGCCACCTCGCACCAGGTGACGCTCACCGCGCTTGCGCCGAACAGGACCTATTATTATGTTCTCGAGGTCGAAGACGAGTATGCGAATGTGAATTTGACCGAAGAGCGAAAGTTCACCACGCTCGAGGAGGCCGACACCACCGCACCGGTCATCGCCGGCGAGGTCACGAGCGCGCTGGAGGGGACCGCTCTCACACTGACATGGACCACCTCCGAGCCGTCGACGACCATCGTCTGGCTCGGTACGACGGAGGAGACCATGGCACTTACGATCAACGAGAGCGCCACGGTGCTGAGCCATACCGTCATATTGGACGCTCTGAACGAGGAGACTGATTATTATATCGTCGTCGGCGGATACGACGCGTTCGGGAACGGCCCCACGACGAGCGAGGTCATCGCGATCACCACACCGGACTGTACGCCGCCGCCCGCCGTCGAATGGCTCCATGTTTCGTCAGTGGGCGATGCCCACGTCGTGTTGGTCTGGAACCCGTCCACCGCTGACGATCTGGATCATTACCGTATCTATTACAGTGACGAGCCGTTTTTTACCCTCGCGGGGTTCGACGACTCTATCGAGGTTTCCGCGGGGACTACGATCCAGCGGGTGAGCGGTCTTACCAACGGCGTTACCTACTACTTCGCCGTGGTT
>CAZSUE010000077.1:0-11890 GCA_964609045.1 uncultured archaeon
ACATCCCGCGGTGAATATGCCCCTGCTCCTTGCACACACCGCCCGTCAAACCATCTGAGTTGGGTTTCGATGAGGATACCCTTTCCTGGGGTATTCGAGTCGAGATTCAGCAAGGAGGGTTAAGTCGTAACAAGGTATCCGTAGGGGAACCTGCGGATGGATCACCTCCTGCGTAATCAAAGAGGGGGCATCATTGCCCCCTCACACCATTATCCCAGGCACCAAAACCTAGCGAATGACATTATTTTTTTTTTCCATTTAATTTGACCGCGAGTAGCGTAAGTTAAGTTAAGTTAAGCTAAGCTGAGCTGGTGCGTCAGGCGCATGTCCGACGTTCACAGACGAAATACTCGTCGAGGGCGGATCTATGACCGAGTTCTTCGTTCACACCCATACCATCGAGGTCGCAACCGAGACGCGTCGCTGCATCACCGATATCACCGACCGGGTACAAAATGTGGTTCGTTCCAATGATTGCGCCGACGGCGTGGCGATCGTCTCGACACCGCACACCACCGCCGCCATCCTCATCAACGAAAACGAATCGCGACTGCACGAGGACATCCTCGCGACATTTGCCGCGCTCGTGCCACCGAACGACGGCTATCGTCACGATCAGATCGACAACAACGCGGACGCGCACCTCCTCAGCGCGATCGTTGGCCATGCGCGACCGATCTCAGTTGCCAGCGGCGCACTCACGCTCGGCAATTGGCAATCGGTGCTCTTCGTCGAGCTGGACGGACCGCGCCGCCGGAATGTCCATATCCAGCTCATAGGCGCACATGCGGACATCTAGTGGTTTCTCGTGTCGATCGTTCGATCGTGAACGATCCAACCACCATAAATTTAATATAAGCACCTCGGTATTCTGAACCGAAAAACGCTTTCGCAGCGTTTTGGGGGTGTTGTAATTTTTCTACTCGACGACTTGAAAGGAGCGAATCGAATACAAAATCGACGGCTGACGATCATCATAGCGCTCGTATCCTTGCTTGCGCTTCTTTGCGTACCGTTTCTCACCTGTCTCTCGAACGCCGCTAGCGAACCGATGGAGCGGCACAAAACGGACGATCTTTCGAAAGATCGCACAGATACGCGCGCTCTGGCGACGAGTGGTCCCGATGCGACGGTCGGTGCGCGTTTTGCCGCGGACATTACCGACGATACGACGATCACCGTCGGTGCCGGTGGGTATCGGCTCTCATGGGAGATGCACGAACAATTGAACTGGCAAACGCAGTATCGCGGCCGGGAATTCATCCAACCCATTGGCAGGCTCCAGACGGCCCCGCAAATCGTCACCGCCAACGGTGTGCGCTACGACGATATCTATACGCGAACCGACAGTGAATTGGACTATATTCTCACCGACCACGGGCTGAAAGAGAACTTCGTTTTGAACCAACCCCTTCCTCAACCGACCCATGCCGGTGCGACGACGCTTGCATTCGGCGTGGATATCAGTTACCCCGCGGCGCTCACCCCGCTTCTTGCCGGGGAGCAGATCTTCTTTACCGACGGTGAAGGTATCGTGTTCGAGATACCGGAACCGGTGGCCTATGACGCTGGCGGGAACCATATTGATGTTTCATACCGTACTTCTATCGACCGAGCGACACACTCGCTCACGCTCTATACACATTGTTCTGCGCGCGCGCTCGCCGACGCGGTCTATCCGGTGACCATCGACCCCATGGTGAAGAGCGGTTCGTACCAGTCGGAACAGTGCGGGTATCAGGTGGCGGTGGGGGATTACACGGGCGACGGCTACGACGAACTCTTTTTTTCCGCGCCGTACTCGAACCGCCAGGAGGATGACCCCGATATCGGGATCGTCTATGTCTATTTCGGGTCCGAATCGGGGTTGATGCCCACACCGCAGCGGCTCTACCCCGCGTCACCCATCGATAACGAACGTTTCGGCATCAGTCTCGCTATCGGTCAAATCGATAGCGACGTCCGGGCCGACCTCGCCGTGGGTGCCTTCGATGAGACCACGGGCGAGGGCCGCGTCTATCTTTTCCAGGGTACCCAGTCCGAGTTCTTCAATCAGAACCCCACGGCGGTCATCGAAGGGAGCGCCGATGCGTTCGGGTTCGGATGTAGTATCGCCATCGGTGAGTTCGACGGTTCGGGGATACGCGACCTCGCCATCGGTGCGTACAATACCAGTGGCGACGGCAGCGTCTCGGTTTTCACGTTCACCTCGCTCAAATCATGGTCCGAGCCGAACAATCTCAGCGCCGAAGAAAGCGCCGAAGGGTTCGGGTACAGTGTCGCAGCCGGCGACCTCGATAACGACGGTGTGGACGAGCTCGTGGTCGGCGCACCGTACAACGACGAGCAATCCGACGGCGACGACGGGCGGATCTATGTCTATAAATTCAATAGTGGTGGCGGCTTTGTTGTCCCGAGCGATCCCACGCGTGAATTCTCGAACCCCGACAGCCAACGATCGCTATTTGGGTATTCGCTCCTCCTCGCGGATTTCGATCAAAACGGGTACGACGACCTTGTCGTCGGCGCGCCAGGGAGGGACGACCAGAATCTCGGTGCAGATACCGGTGCGGCCTATCTCTACCCCGGTGTGGACTCTATTGCCACGGCGGCGGGGTTTCCTAATCCGCGCGCCGCGTTCAAGCCGACCTACGGCAACCTCTTTTTCGGCGCGGCGTTGAACGCTACCGATATCAACCTCGATGGCTATCCCGATCTGATGATCGGTGCGCCCGCCACGCACCCGGACGCCACCTTCCCCGGCCATGTCGCTTCTTTCTACGGCGCGGAAGCGTTCGCGAACTTTGAAGAATACAGTACCTACGAGACGAGCGCCGACCTCGTCTTCAAGAGCGCCGCGACCGACGACGCATACGGCTTCGCCATCGGCAGCGGTGATTACCAAGGCGACGGGAATCCCGATATCGCCATCGGCGCACCGTATAATGAAACCACCAACAGCCAGGGCCAAGGTCCTCATGATATGCAAGGCGAAGTGCTCGTCTTTCACGCACCGCAGATCACCGAGGCACCGGAGAGCGGTGTGGATACGGTATTTCGGACCGGTTCGGTCCTCGTCACATTCGAAGCTCGGGACCGTGATACGGCGACCTCGACGCTCGTTCCGCAGGTCCAGTACCGGCGTGCGGGATCGACGAGCTGGACCGACGCGCCGCAACCTGTATACGGCGAAGGCGACGAGTTCAGTGTCAATATCCAGACCCAGGCATCATGGGCCACGGGGATGTACGATATCAGGGCCCGCGTCCGCGATAGCGAAGCGTATCGATCGGTCGATTCTGAAGCGGCGGATTCGGGTCTCTGGACCGCATGGTCCCATACCGCCGACGCGTTCGAGGTGCGCAACAATGCGCCCAACCTCGCTGCCGAGGGAATCATCGTCCTCAACCAGAATGTCTACCGCGGTGAGAATGTCACCGTGACCGTCACGGGCTCGGATATCGAGGACACGCTTTCGGCGCTCACTTGCACCGTCCGCGTCACTAACCCCTTCGGGACCACCGAGGATATCCCCGTATCGTATAACGCCACGGAAGGGCTATTCAAGTTCACGCTCGCGACGAACTATTCGTCTGCGAAAGGCAACTACCAGTTCCACGCGCAATTAACGGACAGCGACGGGAACGCCACCGCGTTCGTCACCGCAGCGAACGGCACCTTCGTACGAAACATCCCGCCGGTGGCTAAGTTCGACGATGCATATGTCGATTCCTCGTCCAAGGATCGCACCCCCGACCATATCACCGGTGATCCTCATCGCTTTAACGGCGCGCCGTCGTTCGATCCCGAAGGCGCACCCCTCACGAACTATTCATGGGTCGTGCGCGACCAGGACGGGAATCGCGTTGGCAACGGCACCGGTCAGACCTTCGTTCATTCGTTTGGCAGCATCGGCCCGTCCACCGTCGAGCTTACCGTCACCGATGTGGATAAAAGCAGCGACACCTTCGAACAGGAATTCCAGGTCGAGGCGAACCAGCCGCCGGAGATCGATATCTTCAACGCACCGGACTGGACCGAGGATATCACGGGCAATATCACCTTCTATATCCAATTCAAAGACAATGAGACGGTGGACCTCATCGAAGAGGTCAATATCACCATCGTCAGTGCGAACCTCAGTGTAGTCTATTCCGAGGTCTATACCGGTGCGCGACTACGCTCGTATTTCGATCGCTACGCCAAGGTCTTCAATATCACCGTGGAGTGGGATTCCACCGAGGTCGAGGACGGCAACTATACGCTGAGCATCGAGATCTCGGACAACAACGAGACCGCGGTCTACAAGAAATCACTCATCGTGGATAATATCCATAAGAAGGTGATCGAAGAGAAACGCGACATCCCGCTCATCATCATCGCCGCGGCCACCGCGGGCCTCCTCCTCCTCTTCTGGTGGATCGGCAAACGACACGACGAGCAGGACCTGCGCGAGCTGAAGCTCAAGCCCTCGAACATGAAGAAGGATTATCCGTTCTGGGGTTGGATATATCTCCTCGCCACCGGCACGGGGATGCTCGGGTTCTATTTCCTCGTCATGAACTCGCTCCTCTGGTTCATCATCGTCATGATCATCGGCATCGTCGTCGCGCTGCTATTGCATCTGCTCAAATCGAAATCGACGCTCAAGTTCATCATCATGAACATCATGATCTTCGTCTACCTCCTCCTGATCTTCCTATTGACGGGACCGGAGGATTGGCTGCTCTTCCTCATCCTCACCGCTGCGTTCGCGACGGTCGGTCTCATCTTCATCGTTAAATCGTTCCTCCGGATCAATGTCCTTTGGTTCGAGATGCGGGAGGAGTCGTCGACGCCGACGCATACCACCGAATCGTTCAATATGATGAAGATCAAGCGCAAGAAGGGCAAAGGCAAAAAGGCCGACCTCGACAAGGATATGAAAAAGCCGAAGAAACCGAAGATGCCGAAAGGGACGAAGCCGAAAAAGAGCGTCGATTGGGGCGAGTTCGACGATCGGAAATATAAGATCAAGCAGAAAGTGCTCGGCAAGCTCACCCATCGCTACGGGCTCGATAAGAAGGCGGAGATCCAGGTGATCACCTTCCGCAAGTGGAAGAAGAAATACACCGACCGAATGGTCAAATTCTTCAATAAGCAGATGAAGAAGCGCCAGATCACCGATATGCATACGAAGATCTACTCGAACGACACCCATAAGCAAGATAAGGTCGGCATGCTCGAACGCAACGGCTGGAGGGTGACCGATGTCGGCGCAGACCGCGGCGTCCAGTACCAATACCTCATCTACGACCCGGCCGGTAGCGCGGGCCTCTCCGCGGCCGCACTGGGAGACGTCGGAAAGGACGGTAAGCCGCCGAAAGGGCCGAAAGCGCCGAAGGCGCCCAAGAAACCGAAGATGGGCTTTGGGAGATAAGGGCTCTGGTCAGTTTTGCGCGGTACGCGCTGACGACCTAGCTGTATATGCATTCTATTTCCCCGGACCGGTGCCGGTCCGGGGCTCCCTTCTTTTTTCTATTGCACTGGGGGAGTGAACCGAGGGCACCACGATCCGTCTCGTTACCGGTTAATCGTAAATTTTCATGGGTCGATGAGGCGCGGCCATCGTGCCTCATATCATCTCATGTCATCTTACCTACGTCGTGAGTATTTTCTGTGCCGTGCGTTTCGCCTCAGGGTCTATATTGTAATTTGTTCGACGCTTTATTTTCACGTAGGAGAGAGGAGATGTCTTCGATCAAAGGAATTAACATGCGCCAGAACGATGCCTCCGAATCGGTCCCCGCTCAGCTGAACGGTGTCGCAACGGCCGCCACCGCTCTCGAGTGGTTCCATTGTCTTTCCGCTTGCGCGCTCTGTTGTCTGTGCCAGCCGATCGTTCTCGAGCCACGCTTGGGCTCATGGAAGCGCGACCCCGCACTGGACGAGTTGCTCACCACACGTAAGAGCAGCGACGAACGTCAGTACATTGCACTGAAGGAAGAACACGGTCCATGTGCGCTTCTGAACGTGGGTTCACTACGCTGCATGCGATATAACGATCGACCCTGGCACTGTCGCGCATATCCGTTCCAGTTCACGGTGGAGAGCGATCCCGAGCGGTCGGTGGGTATCGAGGCCACGGTGACGCTCAGTTGTCCGGCGGTCCTTCCCCGCGACCGGCAAGGGGGAGAGCGACTGCGCCGCCTCTTTAAGCGAAGATGGAGCGATAAGAACCAGCGGAGGGCATCGAATGACGGCTCCTCCGCCGCTCCCCCGCAGATCATCGGGCTTCTCGCGCAGTACCCCGCGCGCCAACGAACGCAGCTCCTCGATACGGTCCGTACGCGCTACCAGGAGCTCTGGAATAGATTGGACAAGCGTGGGTTGAACCTTCCATGGTCCCTTATACAAGATGCGCTGTCGTCAGTCCTCGCCGATATGGTCGCATCATTGAACGATCCGCCGGGAAACGGTATGCTGGCCCAAGCATATGCCTGGTCCCTCGATATCGAGAGTGGGTACCGTTTTGCGTTAGAATTTGCCAACGCCGTACGCAACGGCGCACAAGGCGCGACGGCCGAGACCAACGAGCTATTGGAGTGTCTGCTGCGTCGTGCTTGGTCGTCTTACAAGACAGCGCCCGATACCCGCCATGACCCGCTATCGGTGGCGCTAGCCTCGTTTTATCGCCAGCTGCTCCATCAGCCGCTCTCGGCTACGCCGATCTGGCTCGATGACGCGATGCGCTGGAATATCTTCACCTCGAAGCGTAGGAACTGGGCCACTGCCGCAACGAGTACGGATGTCAAACAATACGCGTTCCACTCTCTTAGGCTCGATGACGACGGTGCGATCGCACCGGTGATGAGTGGCGAGCGAAACGCCGAGCGCGCCCAGTGGGTCATGGATTGCAGCATACTGGCAGAGTTCGAACTGGAGCGAGCAACCGCAAAAGCGGTCGCCGTCGATTATCTCTCCCTCAAGCTGGTTGAGAACCTTTTCTACGGGCAGACGCTGTGGCTCTGCGCAGAGTACGAATGTCGCTGGCCGCTCGTAAATGCCGCGGTCTATGGGGTGGTGCGGCTCACCGCGGCGCTCTGGGTCCGTGCCGTCCTCCTCGCTCAGGCATTGGACGCGGAGGTAGTGGACGAATGTGTTCTTCTCCACGCTATCGGCGTTCTCGAGCAAGAGCTCTATGCATGGCCCAGCATCGGCGCGCAGCTCTGAATCTTTATATGAATCGCCGATAGGGTCGGCGGCGACGAAAAAGGTATGTTCCCGCTGCGATAGGCGGATATGTGGATCGCTGTCACTGTGCAGACAGAAACGATGCAACGACGGGAGACGAGGGACCGTGTTCCTGAGAAGGGAGTAAACAATTAGAAAAAAGAAAAGAATGAAAAAAGAGAAGAAAAAAAGGGACAAAGAAGGGATGGTTGGTGTTCCACCCCTCCAATGATACGATGCGGTATGCGCGTTCGCGAGGATGTTACGCCGCCATGGTGATCTCACCTTCGCCCGCGAAGATCTTGACCTCGTACTCGTCGTAGTATGCGACGATCTTGCCTTGGATGTCGACATGATCGCCGGCGGCGACCGATTGCGGCCGCGTCGCGTTACTTGCGGCGTATACGAGCATCGTATTGGTCCCGTCGGTGATATTGAACTCGACGCCTTCGCTTCGCGGCGCGTCGAACCCTTCGACCACCTCGACATCCTCGAGGAGGACCAATTGGCCCTGATGGCTCGCTGGGTCGGCGACAAGCTCTGCCAGCGTGATCGGCGTATAGTCCGCCGGGTCTATCACACTAATATAATCCTCACTGCTTCCTCTGACCTTCAATTCCCATTCACCTTCATATTCTGTGAACTCCGCCTGAATGGTCACGATGTCGCTTAGGTTGAGCGCTACCGGTTTGTTCGCACTGCTCTGGGCATAGACGAGGAGCTCCGTGGTGCCGCTTTGGTCCCGGACGCTGAAATTGTACATGCTCTCGTAGCGTGTGACCTCGACCTCGACGACCTTGACCGGCTCGCCGTCGTAGGTGGCAGGGTTGGCGAGGAGGTCGTCCACCGTGACGGTGGTATAGTCTGTGGGCTGTGGCGGGACATCGTCGGTGATCTCGACCTTGTCGTCGGTATCCGCCCTGATCTTGATCTCCCAATCGCCCTGGTACTCGGTAACGATCCCTTGCACGGTAACGATATCGCCGGTGTTGATCTCGTCCGGCCGTGTCCCACCGCTCTCGCAGTAGACGAGCAGCTCTTCGCTACCGCCGTCGTCCATGATGTTGAATATATACACTGCGTCCACCGTTGTTACTTCCGCGCCCTCGATGACCACGAGATCGTTCTCGTGATCCGCGGGATTGGCCATCAGCGTGTCGACGGTCATGGTCGTATAGTCCTGCGGCGGCGCTTCGCCCGTCTTCTCCACCTTGTCGTCGGTGCTGGCGCGGATCGAGATCTCCCAGGTCGTATTGTAGAGGATCAATTGGCCATGTACCGTTACGGTATCACCGACGACGATGCTGTCGGGGCGGTCGGAGTACTGTTGGCAGTAGACGAGTAACTCTTCGCTCCCGCCTTCGTCCATGATCGTGAACTTATAGACCATTTCGACATTGACGACCTCCGCATCCTCGATGCGTACGAGTTCGTCCTCGTTCCCGGCGAGGTTGGCGACGAGCGCGTCGACGGTGGTGGTGGTATAGTCCTCTGGCGGTGCATCGCCCGTCTTTTGAACCTTGTCGTCCGTACTGTTGCGGACCTCGATCTCGTAATAACTGCCCGTATCGTACCAAATAAGTTGACCTTGTACGGTGACGGTGTCGCCAACGCTAATTCCCGTGGGATAGTCCGCATCTGGCTCACAGTAAACGATCAGCTCTTCAGTGCCTCCTTCATCTTTAATAGAAAATTTTCGTTCCCAGTCGACCGCTGAGACTTCCGCGTCTACGATCTTGACGAGATCGTTCTCATGCGCTGCGAAATTGGCAGCAAGATCATCGACGGTGACGGTGGTATAGCCCGTGGGAGGCGCAGACTCGGAAACGGTGACCACGATAGTGGTGGTCTGCTCTTCGCCGAGGTTGTCGGTGACCCGTAATGTGACATGATAGGTGCCTTCGGCGGTGTAGGTATGGGTCGCGGTCACACCGGTGGCGTCGTAGGTCCCGTTGCCGTCGAAGTCCCATTCGTACTGGACGATCTCGCCGCCCTCGTCGCTCGAGCCCGATGCGTCGAAGGTGACCTCCTCGCCAACCGACGGGGACTCAGGAGCCGCTGCAACAGGCAATGGTAAATTATTGGCGCCGATCACCACTGCCACGGTATCGGTATCGGTAAGTCCGTCCTCGTCGGTGACCGTGAGCGTGACCGTGTAGCTTTTGACAGCACTGAACTGATGGGTCGGTGTCGCTCCATAGCCGGTGGAGCCGTCGTCGAAATCCCAGGTAAAGTTCAGCCCTTCGCCTCTCGAGCCAGTTCCGTCGAATTCGATATTCTGGCCCATGACACCATGGATCTCTGCGCCCGCATTCGCTTTCGGTTTGATCGAGACGTTGATCGTCGCCGTATCGGATTTGTCGTGCTTGTCCGTGACGGTGAGCGTTGCGGTATAGATCCCGCTCGTATCGTAGGTATGCTCCACGACCTCGCCAGTGTCAGAGGCGCCATCGCCGAACTGCCAGCTATAGTTTAACTCATCGCCTTTCGAATCTGCGCCATTAAAGACGATGGAATCGCCGTACGCAGCGATCTTGTCATTACCCGCATCGGCGACCACTTTCGTCTTCTTTTCTTCCTCGGTGCAACCGGCGAACGCGGTAACGAGGAACGCGAGCGCGATCATCACTGTCAATAGCTTCAATATACTACCTGTTCGAAATTCATGTCTATCCATAGTCAAATACTCTCCATAACGATCTTCTGGCCAGTGGTCCGATATTTTTTCCTTTCGGTACTGGCGAGGTAATTATCCCCTTCCTTCTATATAGCCCCTTCGGGTTCGCGTCGGGGCGTTCCGCCATGTTCCAAGCGCATGCATGCTGCGTCCTCTCACTGCTGCAGCGATCGGACGAACGCACGGGAGTGACCCGGTCCTGATGCGCGGTAGGGGCGGGGACGGCGAAAGAGCCCAATAGGTGGAACTATAGCAATAACAATAAACAATAAGAGTAGCAATAGCGATCGGAGTGCTAGAAGTGATAGGAAAGTAACGGGCATCGGTGATAAAACGCTCGTGCCCGGTGATGCGTACGTGTAAGTAGTATGCGTACGTCTATGTAGTACGTGTGGTACGTGGAAAGTGTATACCGACGATGATCCACAGGGTCGTTCTATTCGGTGGATCCCTTTTTTCCAGCCGGTTCGGTCTCGGCGTCCGCTTCTTCCTCTTTCGTCTCGATCTTGATCGTACCGCCTTCGATACTGATACGTTTCCGACCCTGGAGGAGTTCCGTCACGTTCCCTTCGAGCTGCTGGATCGGTTCGTTCGTATTGGCCAGTGCTTCCGGCCCTTTCCCCGAAAGGAGGATCGAGGTTCGACCTTCGAGCTTGATCTGGGCCTTGCCTTCGAGACTGATCGGTTCCTCACCACCCAATAGTTCGACCTTGTTCGCTTCGATCAATATGACATCCTCGGGTTTGTCTGTTTCGGGCGTGAGTTCGAACATCTCGTCGGGCGCTGGGTCTTCCTTCTCTTTCTTGGCGGCGGCGAGTTCGTTCTCGATCTCGTTCTCTTTGAGACCTTTGAGCTTTCCCTCACTGGTCCATTGCGATTTCTTCTGTTTCGACATAACGATCTCCTCAAAAGATATATCTGATCAGCGTTTCATAATGGGATGATGTATTGGCTCTCGACGGCCGCCCGTCCAGCCACAGATAAGAGTGCAATACGATACTATCATGCATTATGGAACATATCTTATCGTGGCACGCGGCGAGATGTAAGAACAATCGTTCCATGGCGACCGGTCCCGGTTGGAACGGAGCGCTCATGAGGCTCGTGATCGCGCCGCGCGATGGATCTCTAAATTAGATGACCTGCTGGAGCGGGATCACATCTTCGTGATCGGCGTTCCGGCCCACGCTTTGTCGCCGAAGATGAATGCGCGGGTTCCACAGCGTATGGTGGGCCGCCCTACCCCTTTCTTTCCGTTGCCGATCGAGGAGTAACCCCCATCTAGAAGCCGGTGCGGGGCGGTCGCACTGTATGCGTCAGTTTCTGGTCTCCGTTCTCTCGTCTTTTGTCTCTGGTCTCTGAAATGATCAGATGACCCGTTTGGGTGGTTTGTTCAAGTAACTTGTTTCCGATCGTTTGACCGTGATCGGGATCACTCCCTTTTGGAACTCAAGTTCCGCAATCTTGATCGAACTGATCATATTCGGGGGGACCTCGACAAGAACTGGCGCACCCCAATCGATCTGTAGCGCACGAGCACCAATGATCCTCGCTTTCTCAAACCGCGTGTACTTCATAGCCATGCCTACCCCTGGTTTCGATTCGTACTGTGTTTCTATGCTCAATGCAACTTCTCCGTCCGTTTCCGATCCCCCTACTGTCGATGTCGAGCCAGATAGTATCTGATTCTAGCGACGCGTGATGAACACGGGCATGGTCGACCAATATTCTATAGAGGCAAAAATAGTACCGGTTCAACGTCGTATGGATAACCGTGTTCTTCTCCTTAATCGGTCGATATATATAAAACTTGCGCTCTGCCGCATGCCGAGTCCACCTCTGCAGGTGAGGGGATGGGGGTTGGGCCGGAGCGGAGGCGCCCCGCTAGTGGGAACGGGGAGCGGTTCGCGGGACGGTTGGCGCGTTGGGGAGCGCAGTCGGCGGGGGAGAAGGCGGAGGTCTGTCGCCGGCTCGGCGCCGACGAAGTCATCCTGTACAAGA
>CAZSUE010000078.1:0-4827 GCA_964609045.1 uncultured archaeon
AACGCAAACGCGGATACGACCACCGGCTACGAGGTGCTGCAGGCGCACTACTCCCTTCTCGACGGCGTGGACGATACCACCGACGGCAACGGCAACGGCACCGACAACGACGACGGTGACGGAGACGGGGACGGCGTCGGCGGAGACAGTACACTGATGATCTCGGACATCTCCTATACCCTGCTTGAGCCGCGATCCGGTGACGAGATCGTCATCAGCGCAAAAGTGACCTCGAACCACACCGTGGAGTCGGTCACTATCCTCTATTGCTACGACCAACAGTGCTTCAGGCCCACAACGATGGAGAGTGCGGGCGAGGATACCTACCGCTATACCATGCGTGGTACCGAGGACACCGGTTCGATCCATTTCAATATCTCGGCGGCGGACAGCTCCGGCCATCATGTGCGCTCGTCCACCGTCGATATCACGCTGGAGTCTCAGAACGAGGATGAGGAGCCCACACCGGGCTTCACCGGTCCACTCACCTTCGCCGCGTTCACGCTCATTGCCGTCCTTCTCGCGTTGGCAACGCGACGGTAAGAGACCATTCACCGCCGTTCGCCCCCCACTGTTTTTCCCCTGTCCAGCGCCCGTTCATTCATGTTTGTCATAGACTTTGCGATGAATGTTATGAACTATGACGAACAGAAGGACAGATCGTTAATAAGGTTCGAGCGGAAATTGCTCCGATGCTAGTACTAGAACACGAATATTCGACCGCGTGCGATATGAGATATGGCACATGGCATATGGCACATGGCATAGACGGACATGGTCCGCATACGGGTTTTTGACACCGGTGTCCCGAACATAATGCGGAACCGTCGTCCACCGCCACTGTCCTGTCGTCCATCTCGTGCGTCAGCTCAATAGTGATCGGAGCGTCATGACCGACGAACGTAAAGAACCGCGCAGCATTTCGCGGGACTTCAAAGACCGATGGTCCCGTACCCTTTCTTCCGATGAGGATCGGTCCGTGGAGCGGAAGCGATCGGAGGGCGACTCACGCTCCGAGCACAGTGAAGGTTCCCTCGTCTGGAGCCCCTCCTCGATGAGGAAAAAAGAGGGAACAGAGGAACGCGCACCGCGCCGCGAGAGCCTCTCGCTCCGTGACCGCTCACCACGCCGGCGTGATGTGCCGCCACGCAAAGAGCGCGGTGCGCGCGCGCCGCCCTTCGCAGACCGGTCGCATTCGCTACCGGGGATCGTCCAGCGCGACCGAGGCTCGTTCTTTCCCCAAAGGCGCGGGGGTGAAGATGAGAAGGATCGTGCGCATCCAGCGCGGCCACGGGTCAGTTCGATGCCGAAAGACCTGCGCCAATCGTTCTCGCTCCGTGACCGCTCGCCCACCCGCGACCGCGCCGCTCAACAACCGCAGGAGCGACGGCGCGATCGAGGAACGCGCGGTCGGTTCGGGCCCCGCGCCGAGCCCGAACCCGAGAAAAAGACCGCCGCCGGTTCGAAGCTCTCGCTTCGCGATCGCGGCCTCCCATTCTTGAGTAAGAAAAAGGAGGAGCCCAAGAAGAAGGCGCCAATGCAAAAAGGCGCACTTCCTGCGCGTGAACGGCCGGCATTCCTCTCCAAACCGAGCATCGAGCCCAAACCGCAACATCGCCAGCGCGAAGAAGTGCGCAAACCCGCATTCCGCGCCCGCGATCGCTTCTCGCTCATTCAAGATGCAAAAGAGGGGGCGGGGGGTCGAGCCCGTGGCGCCCGCGCCGCCGGAGCCCGACCAGAACCGGAAGAAGGGACGAAGTCGAAACCGACCTTCAAGGACCGCTTCTCCAGCCTCTTCGGGCGCATCACGCCGTCTGAAGCGGGGCCGGAAGAAAAGGAGGGCGCCGGCCGAAAACGAACACCCCTCAGCGCGAAAAAGCGGGAGCCTGGTGCCCCCCTTTCCGCGAGAAAAGAGCGCTTCTCGAAGGACCGCCTCAGTACGCCGCGCGTCCTTTCGAAACCGACCAAAGGGCTCGTCGAGGGGAAGGGTCTCATAAACGGCAAAGGCCTCATCAACGGGAAGGGCGCCGGTGCGGCGCGGCGCGGCCCCGCACGATTCAAAACCGGCCGGCTCGCACGCGCTGGGAAGCGCCCGAAGACGGGCGTCATCAACGGCGGTCGCGGTATCGTCAACGGCTCCGGGCTCACCAACGGCACCGGCGCCACCAACGGGCTCGGGCTGCCAGCGCTCCCGGGCCAGACCAACGGGAAACGTTTCTTTCCTACCACCGGCCTCAGCAACGGCAAAGGCCTCACCAATGGCAAGGGCTTCATCAACGGCCGGAAACGCTCATCCGCAGACCGCGGCGGCGACAACGGTGAACGGATCGAGTTGATCCGATCGCGGCGCCGACGTCGGGTCATGATCACCGCCGGTATCATCGTCGCACTCCTTCTCATTCCCGCCATGATATTCATGATCGAGTTCGAAGGCCGCACGGGCGTCGTCGTCGACGGTTCCTTTGCGGACTGGACCGATATCACGCTCTACGAGGACCGAGTCACCGACCGGGTGGACCGGCCAAGTGTCAATATCCTTCAATTCAGCGCCACCGCCGACGATTCGGTGATATCGTTCTATCTTAAGAGCGAAGACACGCTCTTTCAGGGCGCCGAACGTCATAACGGAACGGATCAATTACGCATCATGATCGACAGCGATCGCAACCGCGCCACCGGCTACGCGCTCGGGCCGCTGGGCGCGGATTTCATGCTCGAGTTCGCCGGGCGCGAGGGGAAACTGGTGCGCAAGCAGCTGCACCGGTTCTCGCCCGAGGCGCACCCATCGGACTGGAACGGCTGGGAGGGCGCTTACAGCGTCGAGGCGGCGGTCTCGGAAAACGAGTTCGAAACGCAGCTCTGGTACACCGAACTCGGCCTCCGCGCCATGCAACCCATCGGAGCATGGTTCGTACTTGAGGATTACGAGGGAGTACGCGATGAGAGCGATCATATCATCTCGTCGCAAGTCGGCGCGGTCTCGGTGATGCAGCAAAGCGTCGGCCCGCTCATCGCGAACAGTACCGAAGAGGACATCCCGCTCCTCTCGATCAAACTCACAGCAGCGGGGACCGACGCACAACTCGACGCACTCACCATCACGCTGACCGGGACGGTGGCCCGCGACGACCTCGAACGTGTCGCGCTCTACCGGAACCGTACCGATAGTGATCCGGAGTTGGTCGCAACTGTCGCTGCGGCCGATATCGGTGCATTTCCCGCGGTGGAACTTTCGCTGGCCACGCCGATCGAGCTATCGGTCGAGAGCGCTCTAGAGCTGCTCGTCGGCGTGCAAATCGCGCCCGCCGCCGCAACCGCACATTCGTTCGGCGCCGCCTTGGTCGCCCCGGATGCCATCGAAACCACCGCGGCGAGCATCTCGCTCGAATCACAGTTCATCGGCCTCCCCGCACCGCAGACCTATATCGGCGCGGTCCCCGACCGGATCGATATCGACGGCGCGTTCGCAGACTGGCGCAATAGCGCCATCAATATCACCGCACGCAACGATACCGATACCGATCCTCGTACGGCGCCTGATCCGCATGTGAACCTCACGCAGTATAAATATACGAGCCAGTCCTCGCACCACTATTTCTATCTCGCCGTGGAAGGGAGGATGCTGGCGGGGAGGTTCGTACCGTATCGCCCGTATCATGTCAGCCCGCCGGTGAAGGATAGCGACGGCGACGGTATTGCCGACGAGGAGGACGAGTGGCCGAACGATTTCGACAACGACGGCATCGACGATAGCGAGGACAACGATACCGATAACGACGGCGTGCCCAACCACGAGGACCCCGCGCCCAAGAACCCGTTGATACCGGTGCAGTATGAGGAACTGGTCCCTCCAAAACTTCTAGGGGAGGATTATGTCCATATTTTCATCGACACCGACAACGACCCCACTACCGGCTTTGCGCCCCAAACATTCGCCATGGGCGCAGATTACCTCGTCAGCGTGAAAGGCCGCGCCGGCGCCATCGAGGACGCGGTCTTCCAACAATTCGCCGGGACGAACGCCACCGCATGGTCCTGGGCGGACCGCGGCGAAGTGGCGGCGGCGCGGGGCGCACAGGAGCTGGAGGTCGGTGTCGAAGAGACGCTTTTTGGCAGTACCGCGGGTGCAGGTTCCGCCAGCGGTGCCTGGAACATCTATTATCATGTCGCGGACTGGGGCAACCACTCGCAAGATTACAGTGATCCACTGAGCATTACGCCGCCCACCCGCGCCAACGCAAGCGCCGCGGCGAATGGGACTCCGGAGGAGGGGGGCCCAGCGACGAACGCCAGTGTCAGCGAGAAAACGACGGAGTCCCAAGAGAACCGGACCGCGACGAGAGACCGCACCCGCGCGCCCACTGATGCGCTGATCATCAACGAGATTGGCTATAACCGCACCACCGGCGGGCCGGAATGGGTCGAGCTCTATTATTCATCCTCGAGCGGGAGCATCAATGTCAACGGCTACACGCTCAGCGCCAGCGACGGTACCGCACTTGCGACATTACCCAACTGGGACATCCCCGCCGACGCGTACCTCGTCGTCGCGTTCGGCGCAGGGACGAACGATAACGATCTTTCCGACGGCGCCGGCTGGTACTATACCGGCACCGGCGGCGATGTCTTCGACGACGAGATCGACGAATGCGCGCTCTACGACGGTGCGCCCGGTGATGCGACGATCATCGACTTCCTCGCATGGGCCAACACCACCGAGACCGCCACCGAGTTTGGCGAGCCCCAAGACCATGGCAGTGGCGGTATCCCCAGCGGGCTGACATTCTACCAAGCCGAGTACCAAGCACCGTTCGACGGCGAGATATC
>CAZSUE010000078.1:4927-10785 GCA_964609045.1 uncultured archaeon
CAATGGGCGGCGGATGCCGCAATCTGGACCACAGGGAGCTATGTGGATACCAACACCTACACGGTCTCCGCCACCGAGTCGTTGGGAAGGGACCGCGACCATACGGAGACCGATTCGCCAGACGACTGGCGCGACCACGGCGGCGCCAATGCCAGTGCGCCCTCCCCGGGCGAACGGAACATCGATGTCGGCTCCATCGTCGTCCGAAACGCGCCGAACGGTACCGGCGACGCGGTGGGCGCCACCAGCCTTCGCGTGAACGACTCGCTCGAGCTCTACGCGGCGGGCTACGATCCTACGGGCGCGCTCATCGGCGATGTCGAGTGTACCTGGTCCGCCACCGGCACGCTCGATAGCGTCCCCGCTGGTCCTGCGCCAAATACGACCTTTACGGCGCAGACCGTCAACACCACCGGCACGATCGTTGCAGAGGACACCGAGGGGAACACCGACCAGACCGGAACGATCTCGGTGATCGACCCAACCGATACCATTGCGATCGAGAGCGGCGCCACGGCGACCCTCGACCCCGTCGTGCATGTGGACGGCGAAATGAATACCACACTCTATGCGCGGTTCAACGATTCCTCCATGCCCGCGGTGGACACATTCAAGATCACCTTCAAGATCCGGAACGATGTATACACGGTCGTCGACAACGCCACCATCGCCGACCCCGACCTCACCATCGTCGACGAGGGCGGCGGCGCGTATAACGCCTCCTACCGCTACGACCCGCCCTCGACGCTCCCCGCGGGGCGATACGATCTCTATTTCGCCGTCGAGAATGCGAACGGCAGCAGCGCGGCGGACCCTTTTTCCGCGAATCCGGATGAACTCAAGATCGTCACGGCGGCAGCGGCGACCAAGACCCTCTATCTCCACGAGACCGGCGCCACCGATATCATGAACACCACCGTCGGGAGCGCGACCCAGACGGTGCGCGTGGCGAACGATGCATCGGTCTATTGGTACCAATCGCCGCCGCTGGCCGGTGATCTCATCCTCGACGGGACCATCGTCGCCGCGCTCTATCTCGATCCCACTGCAGCCACATGGTTTTTAGGCGAGATACGTGATCCCGACGCCACGGTCACGATCAGCGCGGGCGGGACGGTCGTCGGGTCAAAGACCCTCAACGATATTACCAACACCGGCTGGTACAATTTCGCCATCGAACCGCCCACCACCGTCGTCAACGCGGGCGAGCGCATCTCGCTCAACTTTACCACCTCCGGTGCATGGGCGGGATGGGGCGGCCAAGATGGCTACATCGATCTCACGTACGATTCCGCCACCTACGATTCGCACCTCGATCTCTCCACCTCCACTTATATCGACATCGAGGCGATCTCCACCCATAACGCCACCGACACCAGCGAGATATTTTCGCAGTCCGAGGAGGTGGTTGCGCATATAAATGTCTCCGACCCGCTGGGCGTCTACGATATCGCCACGGTGAACGCGACGGTGCTCGACCCCGACGGCGAGGTGCTCGGCGGGCTCGACGATGTCGCCGTGAGCGATATCTACGCGGAGGATGGATCGAGCGTGCCGTACTGGCGCATCTATACCTTCGATCTCACGCTTCCCGCCGACGCGCCCAACGGGACCTATACCATCGTCGTCGACGCCTACGAGTCGAATGGTGTGGTCGACACCGACGAGACCTACTTCTTCGTCCTCGGCGCATGGGGCGTGGAGCTTTATCCCGATCACGAAGCGGTGGCCCAGCCGGATTCATCTATCGATTTTAGCTTCAACCTCGCCAACATCGGGAAGAATACCGACACCTACGATCTTGCGCCCAGCGCGTCCAGCGAGGGCTGGCCCAGTGAACTCTACAGCGCGGGCACGCTGCTTGCGGAGGATACCGACGGTGACGGAGAATGGGACTGGATCTTCGACGATTACGATAGCAATTCGAACAACCGACCGGATATCACGCTCGCCTCGCTCGAGTCCGCCCCGCTCACCCTTCGCAAAGCCGTACCGCCCAATACCGAGGGTCGCACCGATACTACCTCGCTGGTGGCCACCTCGGCCACCGATAGTACGATCAACGACAGCGTCACCGCCACCACGGTGGTGACGAGCACCCAGGCGACGAAGACGCTCCACCTCCACGAGAGCGGTAGCAGCTATCCCATGGACACGCTCACCGGCACGGCGACGAACACCGTCCGCGTCATGAACGACGCAACGCACACCTGGACCCAAGCGCCGGCCTTCGCCATGCCGTTCTCTCTCACCGGCCACCCGCTGGTCCATCTCTCTATCGAGCCGACGCCCGGCACATGGTTGTTCTTCGCCGCCTATCCCGATGTGACCGTCACGCTCTCCTACGACGGGACCACCATCGGCTCGACCACGATCCAGGACCTCAGCAGCGCGCAGTTCTATACCTTCGACATCACCCCGCTCGCCACAGCCATCCCCGCCGGTGCCGCGCTCGACCTCGAGGTCGCCGTGGCCAACGCCGATATGGGTGACGACATCGGCTATATCGATGTCTCCTTCGATTTGAGCACCTACGATTCGCGCGTCGACCTCACCACCGACACCTTCGTCGATGTCGCATCGGTGAGTACCTATAACGCCACCGGCGCCGAGACCGATCTCTTCGACGCCGGTGAGACGGTGACCGTGCGCGCCAATATCACCGACCCACTGGGCGCATACGATGTCTCGGCGGCACTCGACATCACCTCTCCGAACGGGACGCAGGGCGACCTCGTCAACGACAGCGCCATGAGCTTCGTTACGAGCGGCCCCTCCACGCTCCCCTACTGGTCGATCTATGAGTACGAGTATATCCTTCCTGCAGAGGATGTCAACGGCACCTATACCATCGAGGTCCGCGGCATCGAGACCAACGGCGTCACCGCCAACGGCACCGCGACCTTCACCAATATCGGTGCAGCGGTGGATGTCTCGCCGGGGCACGGCAAGACCGCGCCCACCACCGGCATCAATGTGACCTTTTCGCATTATATCGAGAACGAGGGCCAGTTCACCGACCGCTTCGATATCGAGATCGGCACCGATCGCGGGTGGCCAACCGCACTGTACCACGATATCGACGGCGACGGGGCACTGGACGGAACCGACCCGCTCATGGCGCGCGACAGCGACGGTGACGGGAGCTGGGACCTCGTCAATACCACCTTTTACGATACCGACGGCGACGGCATGCCCGACCTCGGCGAGATGGCACCCGCGGAAATGGAATATATCCTTCTTGAGCTTGCCATTCCCGCTGATGCACCCGTACCCTCCCAGGAGAATATCACTATCACCGCCACCTCCAATATCGACGACGCGGTGAGCGACTCGTCGGTAGACTGGGTCGTGGTCATCCCCGAGTATCGTACCATCCTCGTCCCCCTGGCTATCGTGACCGTCCTCTTTGTATCGATCCGGCGGCGGCGCAAGAGATCGGTTGGACCCGACGATGAGGGAGAGAATATGGACCACGAAACCGAAAAGAACGATCGCGCCAAAACGAAAGCAGACCGAAGGATGGATGGCGACGGAGGAGAAGTATTCTTATATTGCCCCTAATATCTCGCCTTTTGGGTAGGGGGAGCGGTTCATGTTCCGTCGGGTCCATGAAAACCGGCGTTTGGGACCGTTCGCCCGTACCTACTTTGGGTGAGTGTATGGGAGCGACACGGGAAACGGACTGCTTAACGATTCATAATTGCAATGGGATCGCATGGTTGACCTTCAACCGCCCCGATTGTCTCAACGCGCTCGATCGTAAGCTGTGGTCGGCGCTCGCCGAGGCACTGGTTGCGGCGGCAGAGGACGATGCGGTGCGCGTGATCGTTCTTGCCGGGACGGGGCGCGCGTTTTCGGTGGGGGACGATATCAAAGAAGTGCTCGGACTGGACCCAGAGGAGGTCGGCACCTTTATGCGAGAATATGCGCTCCCGGCGGTGCGGGGCATCATCGAGAACCCGAAGCCGGTGATTGCGGCGGTCAACGGGCTCGCATACGGCGGCGGCTGCGAGCTAGCCATGACCTGCGACCTCATCATCGCGGCGGATACGGCGACATTTGCCGTGCCGGAAGCGAAGATCGGCGCGATACCGCCCATTGCGGCGGTGCTCGGCCCCCATCTCATGGGGAAGTTCAATACCAATTATATGACGATGACGGGGGAGCCGTTAGGCGCGCACGACGCCCAACGGATCGGACTGGTCAACCGCGTGGTGGACGCCGAGCAGCTGAGGAGCGAGGTTACCGAAATGGCTGAGGCGTTGATCCGATCGGCGCCGTCGTCATTGGCGAGGATCAAGCGTATCACGAACGATCACCTCACTGCGGGGCTGGATGGTGCGATCAACGAACTCGTCGCACAACTCAATACTGTAGCGGCAGAGGAGGGGCACGGCGCCTTCGTCGAGAAACGAAAACCGAGCTGGGCGAGCGAAGAGAGCGGTAAAGAGTAGATAGTGATGAATAAAGTGTGGTGAGCGAAGTGTGGTAGGGAGGGGCAGGTGTCGAGTTTGTCCGCCGATCCCTTTTGCTATTGCCAATTATCGCACTATTTAGCCCTTCTGGGTTAAACACTTATAGTAGTTCGACCGCACCCTCGCTCTCGGTCAGCCCCTGTGGCAGAACGCAGACTTTTGCACCGCTCCGGCAATAGGTTCGATCCTTTATATAGCACGAACGCATTGGCGAGCGTATGGACCCGCAACGCCATCGACGAGAGGGCATCATATTCACCGACCTCGACGGCACGCTCGTCGATACGATGCCACGCTTCTTTGCGACCATGCGCGAGGTCATGCGGGAGCTTGGAGCGGTGCCGCCGAGCATCGAAGCGCTTCGGAAGCACACCCTCGCCACGACGACAAAAAAGCAGAGCTTCGACGAAGCGATGGTCCATTACTTCGCCTCCACAGAGGATCGGCTGCGGTTCTTCGAGGAGGTTTGGCGCCGCTTCCGGAGCTATACAACGACTTCGAGCCGGCTCTTTCCCGGCGTGCAAGAGACGCTTAAGCAGTGTAACGAGGAGGGATGGTCAGTGGTGATGTACACCGGTCGCGACGAACCGGTCTCCTCGCTCAGGGCGGAACTGGCACGGCTCGGTATCGAGACCTATTTCGACGATGTCTATTCCATCACCGCATACAACGGCCCAAACGGCAACCCGAAGGGGCGGATGCTCCACACCATCTTCCGACGCTATCGTACCGCGGCCGAGGCGCATCTGCTTGTTAGCGACCTCCCCGACGATCTCATCTTCACGGAAGGGACACCGATCAGGGGTGTCGGCGTGCTCACTGGCGTTGGCGACGATGCGGTCTTTTCCGAGCTGGAGATGCCGATGCTCCCCGCGTTCTCGGCGATACCCGACTATCTCCGCGATCAGATCGAGATGCGGGAAGGATCAGAACATTTTTAACCCGACCCGGCGCTAATAGGCGTCCCTCGCGTTGACGAGGTGACCGATGATCGCCTCCCACCGACAGTATTCCAAGGGGTTGACGACGACGATGGTTCCAACGACTTCGAACGCATACTTTGCAGGATGTGGTGACGGACCATGACGAGAGAGATACGATTGATCACACGCTGGTTCGGCACTTTCCTCATCGACGCGAACGGCAAGGTCCTCGACGAGGAGCTCGTTGCGCCGGTAGTTGACGATATCGCCGAGCGGCTCCGCGCCATTGCCGCAGAGCGTATCCTCGATGAGGAACATGCACTCGTCGAGCGGCTCCACGATGAGGATGGGATGGTTGTGGATGAAGCCGAGGATGAGCGCGAAACCGAAACCGAAACCGAGACCGAGACCGAGACCGATATAGAGCTCGTCGTCGAAGAACCGAGGCTTCGTGCAC
>CAZSUE010000078.1:10795-11846 GCA_964609045.1 uncultured archaeon
TTCGATGTACCCACGCCGCCTTTCGCGTCACCGCTCCCGAGCGACTACGACCGACCCATGGCACTCCTCCACAACGCGGCGTTGAAGGTTGCCACCGAAGAGTTGCGCAGCGGGCTCGCGCCGGATGCGCATATCATCCAGGCGGTCAACGCATACGACGAAGTGACCAAGAGCGCGAATGTGCTCCTCGAGCGCATCCGAGAGTGGTACGGGCTCCATTACCCTGAACTCGACGCGGTAACCGATACGCGGCAGTACCTCCGGCTCATTGCCGAAGAAGGAACGCGCGACGCCGTTTCGAGCCGCGTCAGCGAGGCGGTGGGAGGCGATGAATCGTTGGGCGCCGAGCTACTGGCCGGTGATATCACACGCCTCCGGCAGTTCGCATCGACCATTGCGCAGCTCTACGACGAACTCGACGCACTGGAAGCGTATATCGAGGAGAAGATGGCCCAATGCGCACCGAACACGAGGACCGTGGCGGGGCCCATGGTGGGCGCGCGGTTGATCGCCCTCGCAGGCTCGCAGGAGCGGCTGGCGAAGTTCCCCGCCAGTACGGTCCAGATCCTCGGCGCGGAGAGTGCATTGTTCAACCATCTCCGGAAGAACGCGCCACCGCCGAAGCACGGTGTGATATTCCAGCACCCGTTCGTCCACCGCGCACCGTACTGGCAACGCGGCCGCATCGCCCGCGCCCTCGCCGGAAAGATCGCCATCGCCGCCAAGATGGACTATTTCGGCACCGACGATATCGGTGCGAAGCTGCGGGAATATGTCGAGCGAAAGATCGAGGAGATCAAAAAGAAGTACCCACATCCACCCAAACGCAAAAGGTCAAAGAAGAAGAACAAACATGGCGCGAAACGGCGGTAGGCGTCCTGGCGGCGCGGGCCAAGCATATGGTCATACGGCCCATATCCTTCCCCTCCATTCTCCCCCTGTCCCCCCATTCCCCCTGTCCCCCGTTCCCCTGCTCCCCCGTTCCCCTGCTCCCCCGTTTCCCCGTTCCCCCTCTCCCCCGTTCCCCCCTTCCCCTTCTCCCTCCCTCCCC
>CAZSUE010000079.1:0-11838 GCA_964609045.1 uncultured archaeon
ATACATACATACATACATACGAGAGAACGGTACGCTGCCCACCAGTCTCTGACCCCCTCGCCTCTAAAGACGAACGAAGCAGAGGTCTGTTCCCATGCCATGGGTATTATCGAGCCGGTCTCAGCGCCGGTTTCGCGCGCTGGGAGCAACCCATTTATAGAATGAATTTTAATCAAATATGCCTCAACCAGTACGGAACGGTCGATCGACGATGGGTATGGATAAAAAACGGGACTGGATCATACTCGGAGTTGCGGTGGCGCTCTTTTTCATTATCGGGTTTCTTCCCTTGCCGGCCGGGCTCTCGCGCCAAGGTCAGTGGGCGCTGGCGATATTTGCCCCGACGATCATCCTCTGGATCACACAACCGATCTCCTATCCCATGATCTTTTTTCTCGATGTCTTCCTCCTCGTCGTCACCGGCGTCTTCGACCCCGATACCGTGTTCAAGGGTGCGGGGAGCCCCACGGTCTTCTTCCTCATCGGTGCCATCGTCCTCGCCATCGCCATCAAGAAACATAATTTACACAAGCGCATGGCGTTGACGCTCCTCGAATTCTTCGGTTCGAAGCCGTCACGGTTCCTCCTCGGCCTCACCTGTATCTGCTCGTTCCTCGCCATGACCATGCCCGCGCACGGTGTGGCGGCGCTCCTCATCCCCGTCACCCTCGGCGTGCTCCGTGCCGCAGACCGCGATATGGTCGGGACGAACTTCTCGAAATCGCTCATGCTGACCCTCACCTACGGCACATCGGTGGGGAGCATGGCCACGCTCCTCGGCGGCGCGCGCAACCCGCTGGCGATCTCGCTCTACTACCAAGCGACGGGTGAGAAGGCGACCTTCTTCCAGTGGTTCCTCGCCGCATTCCCGCTCGCGTTGATCATGACCTTCATCGTCTACCTCATCCTTCGCTATATCTACCCGCCCGAAGATATCGATATGCGATCGATGCGGCGCTACCTTTCCACCGAAGTCGAGGAGATGGGACCGATGTCGATCGGCGAGAAGAAATCGCTCTTCTTCTTCATCGCCGCATTCGTCCTCTGGATGGTGTTCGGGACCATGATCGGTATCACAACCGTCGCCATGCTCGTTGCAGTACTTCTCGGGCTGACCAACACGCTCACATGGGAAGATATCGAGAGCCAGCTCCCATGGGGGATCATATTCCTCTATGCGGGGGCGATCACACTGGCGTTCGGGTTGACCGAGACCGGCGCTATCGCCTATGTCGCGGAGTCGATCATGACCCAAATCGGGTCCAACCCGATCCTGGTCATCTTTGTCATCATCGTGATCACCATCCTCCTCTCCAACCTCATGAGCAATTCCGCGGCGACGGCGGTGATCTTGCCGCTCGCCATCTCCATCCTCATGACCATCGGGTTCGCGCCGGTGATGGGGATGTATGTGGTGGCACTTCCATCAGCGCTCGCGTTCATGTTCATCATCGGGACACCCGCATCGGCCATGGTCTACGATACCGGCCAGGTCACGGTCAAGGATTTTTTCAAGCCCGGCCTGGCGCTCATCCTCATCGGCATCGGTCTCTTCATGACCGTCGGGCTCGGATGGTGGAAACTCATCGGATTGTGGTAACATCAGTGGGGACGATCATGATCATAACGATTATACCGATCTGACCAAAGAAGAATTGAAGGAAGAGCGTGAGGAGATCGAAGAAGAGATCTCGCGCCTCTCAGAGCTCAAATCGCGTTTAGAGGACAAGATCGACGATCTGCGATCGGAACATGCCTATGTGGAGATGCCGCAAGGCGAACGGGTCGCGCTCGTCGTCTGCTACCGCAAGAACTACACTTCGAAGGGGCTGCAGAAGATAAAGAAGCTACTGGAACAACGCTGCGCCGACCATGTCATCATCCTCCGCATCAACGAGACGCGGCCCTCGTCGAAAGGGATCAGGGACTATCTCGGTGTGGACGACCACGAGGACCTCAGGGGCGACCTCGCCGAGGATCGCCGCGCGCGTATCTGGCGCTATTCGGAAGCGATCAAGCGGATCTGCGAGCGGCTCCGTATTCCCTACACGCTCATCCTCGAGAAAGGTGACGCGGGTGAGATCATACTCGAGGTGATCAAGAAATACGATCCATCATCCGTGTTCATCCACCAATCGGATAGGAATTGGCTGGACCGGTACCTCCTCGGGTCGGTAGTGGAGGAGGTGCAGGAAGGCACCGATGTGGATGTGATCACCATCGACTGATCTCAAGTCGAAGGTGTGTTTTTTCCGCTGCGTCAGATCATCCACCGAACCGCACAGGCAACAGCTCCACGACCAGCTGAGTAACGGAGATGTACGCAGATCGGTCATTTTTGACCCTAACAATAACGCCCACCTTCGTTGCCACTGTCTCGTCCAATATATATAGGTACATCTGTTTCTGTTCTCTGTTCTCTGTTCTCGTCTGCGGTTTCGAGCCCGCTGTGAGACTGGTCGTAGACCGACCCACTTTCTTCTATTGCCCAACCAAAGCGTAAGGGGCTCATTCCAGGCAGAGCAATTAGTTAATACATTTTCTGGCGAAAAGATATATACTCGACCGTTTGAATGGAATGAGCCTAAGGCTGGACGGTGCAGTGATACTAGGATAATTAGAATGAGTGTAGTATACAATTATTATGGTCTGCTCCGCCAGCACTTCTATACGGGGTTTAACCATCGTATCGCCTATCTTTCCCCTAACGAGGTGTGGGGTGCCCTAGTCCCTATTTTCAACTCTTGATCCCCAAGAAAGCTTAATATCGAGTGGCCCGATACGCTCCCCGTGAAAGGATGGTCCTCTACTGTCCCAATTGTGGCTCGAAACTGCCGCAACGCGCGGTCTATTGCATGGCCTGCGGGACGAAGATCGAGCACGAGAGAGATGCCGACACCGACCGTTCCCAGACGGAAGTACGGGCCGCCACCCGCGAAGAGGTGGAGGCCGCGCGGGAGCTCATGCGATCGCGCCAGTTCTTCGATATTGAGGAGCGTCGGATCGTGGACGAGCAAAAGGCGAGCGGATGCGAGCGTTGTGGCGGGAGTGGACGGCTGGAGTGCCAGCGTTGCGACGGGACCGGTGAGTGCGCCGCAAAATGTGATGAGGGCGCTTGTCCGAAATGCCATGGCTATGGCACGCTCTGTCGCTATTGTAAAGGGAGCGGTGAGTGCATCAAATGCGGCGGCACGGGGAAGTGTAACCTCTGCGACGGCGAGGGCATCGATGGCATGGGCGTGAGGTGCGCCCAATGTAACGGGAGTGGGCTCTGCAGCTATTGCGAGGGGGGCCAATGCGCCGCATGTGGCGGTACGGGGGCATGCCTCGAGTGTCAGTACGAATCCACCCAGTACTACCAAGATGAGGTATCGTGCTACGGTGAGGGGAGCTGTGTCAATTGTAACGCCACAGGGAATTGTCCACGCTGCCAGGGTACCAATTTCTGCACCACCTGCGGCGGCACGGGGAAAGGAAAAAAGGTCCTCTTCGGCAAGAGCCATTGTCCTGACTGTCACGGCAGCGGAAAATGTCCGTTCTGCACGGGTGGGAACTGTCCCGTGTGCGGTGGCGACGGGATGTGCCCCAATGTCTGCCGGACCTGTAACGGCGCCGGTGAATGTATGGTCTGCAAGGGCGAAGGAGTATGCCCCGATTGTGACGGTGAGGGGTGGGTCCTCTGTCCACAGTGTCAACCACCGGTGGAGCCGTCACCCGAATCGGGATCCGCTTCCTAACGTAACCCTGTCGTAACCCTGTCGTAACCGTCGCACAACGCTCGACCGCACACCACTCGCCCGAACGATGACCGTCGGTTTCGAGATTAGCGTTGAGAAGGCGATCGCCGCCGCTGCGTGTTCCGTTGCCTTTCCACCCTGCTCCCGCTCGAGGGCGAAGTTACAGAGCATGCGCTGGAGAGCTGAGACGATCGGAGTATAACGGTCGGGCCAGAAACGGTATCCGGTTGGCGATGCCAGAACGGTAATGCGCGATCGGGAGCGTATCGACGAACCGTGATGAATGATCGTTGATCGTTGATCGTTGATCGTGAGCGCGTAGGTTAATATTCAGCTTCCATACCGCTGAGCGTGGCGCGATCGAACTCCTGCTGGAGGTCGATGACCAGCTGCCGCAGCGTTTCTTCGAATGTGGGGCCCTCGTATTGGCGTACACCGCCCAGCGCGGTTTGGACATGGGCCACGAGTTTATTGTCCACTTCCAAAATCTCGACGTGACAGATCTCTTCTTCCATGGTTGGGGGTAACAAAGGTTTGATATATCAATTTTGCTTCCGATAGTACGCTGGATGGTATCACAAGATGAAAATGAACGAGGAATCTGAAGAACCCGACTGGGACCGGCTCGCGGCCTTTTTCGGGCGATCGGTCCCGGCGCAGCATCGTCACATCTTCCGTCGCGCATGTACGCATCGCTCTGCGTCCGAAGCGAACTACGAACGGCTCGAATTCCTCGGCGACGCCGTGCTGCGGGCATGTGTGGCTGACCGGCTCTATGCGGGCTATCCCGATGCGCCACCGGGCGAGCTGACGCTGATGATCACAACGCTCGTCTCCGACCGCCATCTCGCCGCGCTGGCGCGTGAGTACACGCTCTGGAACGATATCGTCACGGACGAGAGCATCGATACCGAGCAACTGCAACAGACGCCGCGTATCCTCGCCGATGTGGTTGAAGCGTTGATCGGTGCGCTCTATCACTGCTTTGGGTATTTGGCGGCGCGGGCGTTCGTCCAACGACATCTCCTTTTCGACAGTACCGCGCTCGATCTTCACAGCTTGAAGGATCCGAAGAATCGGCTTCAGGAGTTCTTTGCGACGGAGGGTGGGCCTGTACCGAGCTATCATGTGATTGGGCGCACCGGCGAGGACCACGCGCCGCAGTTCGAGGTGGAAGTACGCGTCGAAGGGGTGGCAAAAGGTACGGGAGTGGCCGCTTCCAAGCGCGAGGCACAACGCCGTGCGGCAGGGGATGCCTTAACGAAGTTGGAAATCGGAACCGATACGAAAAGGAGATGAACCGCATCCCGCCGCGGAGAGCGGATGAGCATCCGAGCGCGCGATTGACCGATCGATCTGATGCGATCTGATGCTACTTCTTTCGTGAGAAGGGATAATGAGAAGGGAAGTGGAAGAGAAAGAGCGCAGAGGGGGAGATTCGAACTCCCGTGGCGCAGAGCGCCACCGGCTCTCAAGGCCGGCGCCGTGGGCCAGACTTAGCTACCTCTGCACGATCGAATAATAACGGCAAGCGCGAGATATGTCCTGGAAGGGACCGAAGATGGGTATTATCCATTAAAAAAGTTTGGCATCGGCGGTAGGAGCTGTTCGCAAGCTCACTCCGGATTTTCGCTGCGCTCAACGCCGAGCCACGGAAACACCTGCGGCGTTTTCCGTGTGGCTAGTTCCTGCGAACATTGCCGGAGAGGAAAATTCTGACTCCGCCAATATGTTGGGGTTCGAAATTGTCACACTATGAAAAACAGCGGTGGGTGGGGTGGCCCCCGTTCCCCAACCCCCCGTCGCGCCATTCCTCGCTTCGCTCAGAGTCAGCGTCCGGCGACAAGTGTGTCGCCGCATCCCCCGTTCCCCAACCCCCCGTTCCCATGTTTTTCATACCAATCCAAACGCGATGATAAGCGGCGGTCGTGCGGGCAGGGCGTAGCGTGGTATGATGTAGTGGGGTACGGCATGGCACTAAGTGGCATGGGATGATGAGCGTCGTCGCCGATCATCGCTTCCTCTGCCCGCGTTCGAATTGGAGTTCGGAGAGGAGCTCTGCCTTCGAACGCGGGACCGGTTCTTGGCCCGCCCGTTCCCGCCTTCCCCCCGCTGTCTCCGCCGATTGCGGCCCACCAACCGATCTAGACCGCCGCCGGATGAGCGCGAAATGCCAACTCAGCGCCACACCCAGCGCCAACACACCGCCGAACGCGGCCAACCGTCCGATGGGTTGCACCCAGCCCCCTTCGCTCGACATGTCGCGACCGTCATCGACGCTACCCTCTACCGTATCACCCGTCGTCGTTTGCGCCCCCTCCTCGTCCTCTGTTGCCGCTGCTCCAGTGTCCGCTTCGCGATCGACAGGGGGCGCCGTACCTCTCGGCGGCGGGTCGATAGAGAACGAGGTATCCGACGAGTCCATCGTGACATCCCAAACATGTTCGGCCACGATCATCGTAATCGTGCATAAAGAAACTAAACTCTAAACAATACGACCTACCGTGACAAAGACCGTCGCCCGCGGGCTGATGCTGGAGGGACGGGGTGCACGCTCAGCGTCGGTAAAAGTCTAGACCTGCAAGAGCTCCAGGTCCGTTCGCGCGTTATCCTTTTGGCGAGTTACGCGTACGGGAACGACGGTATCGGACCCATGCCGATGATGGTGCCACCCACGGACCGCGCGCGAATGAGCGCACGGAGCGGGACGCCGAGGATGTCGTTGCGCTCGCCCTTGTTCAGGATCGCCACGATGAGCACGGGGTTGCCACCGTGATCGCGCACCTCGCGGATCGCGTTGCGCATCGTATCGCCGGACCCGATCACATCGTCCACGAGCACGATGTTCTTCCCCTTGCACCCGGCGTAGTTCGAGGAGAACGCGCCGCCGAGCTTCTCCTCGCGGCTCGGGCGCAATATCATGAACTCTTTATCCAATGTGACCGAGACGAGCGTCGCGAGCGGGACGCCGTTGATCGCGATGCCCAGGACACTGTCGCAATGGGTTTCGTGTTTCTCCATCTCTTCCTCGATAATGTCGGAGAGGATATTGGCGAGGTTCTGCATGCGTCGTCCGAACACGCCCATGGACCGCCAACCGATCTTGACATCCGATGGCGGCATCTCACCTTCCACCCCTTTCGTCAATAACCAGTTCACCGTTTCGACCGAAAGATGGAGCTCGTCGGCGATATCCTTCTCGGATAACCCGCGACCCTTTAAATGTTGAGCTTTTTCGATAAGGGCATCAATGTCAACCATAGTAGCACCGCTCCCTGCAGCGTTTTGGCAATTATTAATGTTTTGGTCCACCGAGATATACGAGATGCGTTTTCGTTAGCCCTAGGAGCGTTCCCTATTGGTATCGGCCAGCATCCCATCTTCGCATCTCCGCCCGCGCGCGGCGAACCCTCCTCCGCAGCGGCTCCACAATGCAATCGATGTAAGGGTGAGGTGGAACAATAGATTTAAAAAGGACGGCGATTTTTAATATATCGCACAGAACGGTACTGGGTCGGCACTGGCGATGACTCGGTCATTGACCGCTGGCAGATTACGCGAGCGTACCGAGCGTACCAGTAGATGGAAACACATCGAGATCATTCATTATTGCGGCAGTTATCTATCAACAGAGGACCGCGCCCGAAGCACCGATCTGACATGAGCCGCGTTTTTTCGCTGCCCTCTCTGAGAACGGTGGTGGTGCTGTCCGTGGCGTCCCCGACCATAATGGGTAGGGGCGACGCAGTATAGTGTCCGATGAAACAAAAAAATAATTCCCAATCGATCCCAAAGTGACAACTATGAAACGAAAACGAACACGCTCAAATCGCACAGCAGATCTATTAGATTGCGAGCTGAAGGTCCCACCCGAGCCTGCGATCATGTCATATCGGGAATACAAACGTATCTATCATCAATTGCGATCCTTCGAAGCCATCGAGAAATTGGCTGAACGGACACGGTTCGATCGCGAGCTCCTCTTCGTGCTCTATACCCAGAAGACCATCCGCGATATTACGAAGAACTACTACCGCGTGAAGCATAAGACGAAGCGGATGCGCAATGCCTGGAACAATGGCACGCCGCTCGTCAAAATCGCCAAGCAGTATAACTTCTCGCCCGTGCTGATCACGGGGTTCGTCCTCCGCGCCAACGGCTATACGAAGCGCATGGTGAAGGACGCGATCCGCGACCCGGACAGCGTCACGAACCGCCGTATCAGGCGCGAAGTGCATGAAGTGCTGGAGGCGGATAAGGTCTATTCACCGGAAGGCAACCGCATCCAGGCGGAACGCGGTGTCCGCGGCGAAGCGTTCATCGCCGACTGGCTCGACCATGTCGATATCGAATATCAGACCGAAGAGGACATGCGCGGTAAATTTCCCAAGACGCCGGACTTTTACTTCCCCGATAACGGGCTCCATATCCGTGGGACCAAGCTCCATTGGATAGAATCGAAAGGCAGCTTCGGCGACAAGGTCGAGTTCAAACGCAATATGAAAAAACAGCTCTCGCCCTATCGCGAACTGTTCGGTGAGGGGATGGTCATCTACCATTTCGGGTTCGTCAGCAACCTCCCGCTCGAAGAGGGCATATTGGTCGAGACGCCCGACGCACTCCTCAACTGGCGTAAATAACTGATCCAATGACACGAGCAATGGATGGCCCGATCGCGATGCGGATGGCTCTGGCCCGATATGACGGTCCGAAATGGGCGGCATCGGCGGCGAAAGGCGACGAACCCGTCATTCCTCCGGCCAACGGAGAACGCCCATCACCGCCAAATGCATGGAAATGTATATGTAGAGGGAAAGGTTTACACGCGCAGCGTACCGGGTGATTTGGTTGGAACGGAACGAAGCGCTCTGTATCGGCGTTGTCGTCATTCTCATCGTCTCGGTGGTAAGCGTTTACGCCTACAACCGTGTAACGACGGCGCGCGACTCCGACGATGGACCAGAGCAAATGATCGAAGAAAATGATGTCGTGATCGTCGATCTCATGGTACGGTCGGATCCGGGCGGGGTGATCTACGAAAATAACCGCCTGAAGCTGACCGTTGGAACACAGATCAGCGGCGTGGAGAAGGTGATCAACGATATCGTCAACGATCGGTTGATGACGATGCACGCCGAGGGAAGAGGTTCGTTCGCCGTCCCGCCGAAGAAGGCGTTCGGCGAGTACGACCCGGCGTTGGTCGAGGAGTTCGAGTATCATCAGGATATACCGCTGTTCGAGACGATCAGCATCGACCGGTTCACCACGGCCTACGCCGACGAGCCGTTGAAAGAGGGGCTCGTGGTCGCGCACCATTTCTGGCGGTTCCAGACCAGTGTATACGAGGTCAACGAGCGTCTCAACGAGGTCACGCTCCGCCATCAACCCTCTTTCGGAGAGACGATACGGGTCTATCCCTGGTCCAGTGAGGTCGTGGGCATCTCGTCCGCCTCGAACAAGGTCACCATCGAGCATCATCCATCGGTGGGCGATTGGTTCGCGGTCAACGAGAAGATGGCCGCGACCCTCGGCGATGCGAACCTCGAGACCGACCTCTTCGAGGTCAAATCCATCGCCGAGACCGAGAATACCATCGTGCTCGATTTCAATCACCGCTACGCGGGCCAGACACTGATCATCTCCATCGAGATCCTCGATGTCAATACCGAATACGGCATCGCGCTCACGCCGTACGACGACGCGCACGCCATCGGCATCGGCCGTACCACCGGCTTTGCCATCCTCATCGAGAATTATGGCAACAACGACGATACCGTGGATGTCTCCATCGCGGAGCAACCAACGGATTGGACGGTGGAGCTCTCGTTCTCCAATGTCGCACTCGAAACCGAGGAGACGCGCTGCCTCATCGTTACCTGCCGCGCGCCCAAGACCGCCATCGCCAAGAATTATCCGCTGGTGATCACCGGCCGTTCGCGGTCGGACCCCGAGCTGGAGAGCACCGCGCGACTCGAGCTCATGGCGAAAACGATCGGCGGCCGAGCGGTACAAGATGGCGATAATGTCACCGTGAACTATTTTGGAGGTCTTCCCACCGGCGAGCTGTTCGATACCTCCATGGAGGCGATCGGCACCGATGCGGACCTCCCTGCGATTTCCGAGTTCGAATATGGCCAGGCGGATCGCTCGGGGCGGTTCGAGCGCGCCTATCGACCGCTGACCATCACGGTGGGCGATATGATCGAGGGCTTCAACGAGGCGCTCATCGGAATGCGTGTGGGCGAGACCAAAGTGGTGACCATCCCGCCGGAGAAAGCCTACGGTAGGGAAGGATCGGGCCATCGCCTCAGCGGCGAGACGCTCATCTTCCAGCTCACGCTCCTTTCCTTCGAAGAATGAGTTCGATACCGTGCCTCTCTGCCACTCTCCGTCATCTCCCTCTCGCCCCCTCGGGCGATAAGAATAAAATACAAATAAGATATAGGACCGCGATCGTCCACGACGATCGCTGGGGGGAGAACGGGTCCTCCGTTCATCCCACCCACATCATACCCCCTTCCCTCCCATCCTGCTATTTCCTACAATTTCCTACCATTTCCGACCATGCCATATCGTATCATATCGTATCATATCATATCATAGCGTCCCCTCCCCACTCATCGAGTATCCTCCCTCCATATTACGACCATATCGAGGCTCATCCATGGCACGAAAACGGAGCAACAAGGGCCGAAAACGCAGCCGCCCCCGCGATACCGATACGAGCGCGGCGCCCGAAATGAAATCCCGATCGCGCAAACGCAGTCGCCCCACCCGCGGCCGTGGCTCAAAATCCAAATCGCGTGAAGAACTACTCGAAGAGATCGAATACGCCGCACCGCGACGCACCCGCACCCGCAGTCAGCTCGGTGGCAAGAAACGCAGTTTCTGGGTCACGCTCATGTGCATGCTCTTCGGCCTCCTCGGGCTCCTCTTCATCTTTAGCGGATTGCTCTGGTTCGGCGGTATCAACAACGGACTTACCGCCGCTATCGTCGCCGGCGGCGCAGACAGCACCCAGCAGATTCTCTTCGGTATCTTTCTCGTGCTCGGATATGTCTACCTTTTCCTCACGCTCGGGCTCTGGTTTTTGCGTGAATGGTTCCGGAAGGCGTCGATCTATTTCGCCGTGGGCGCCATGGTGTTCCAGATCATCCTCGCCTTCTTCGATGCCGGTTATGTCAATATCCTCGCCATCATCTATCTCTTCTTCCTCATGTGGATCCTCTCCGCACCCAAGATCGAGCCGCAATTCTTCACCCTGCCGCGGGAAGTAATGACGGTGGAGGAGGAGCGGAAATTCGATCGCGGGACCGAGATCATCACCGCCATCATGCTCGCGTTCGTTCTCCTCTCCGTCAGTATCGGGCTCCTCTGGATCTATCAACCCGAGGCCGATACCGGCGGCGTCGCCGCCACGCCCGAAAAGGAGGCAATCGCAGTCTACGGTGTGGATATCGAGGTCATCCTCGATAACCACCGCGCCGTACCCGGGCGCAGTGTCTATTACGCGCTGGTGGTCACGAACACGGGCAATAGCCCGGACGCGTATTCCCTCTCCACCGTCGGCGTTCCCGCATACTGGGCGGTGACCGTGGAATATCCCACCGTTGCACTGGAGCCGGAGGAGGCGAAAGTCGTGATCGTCCGCACCCGTCTTCCCGCCAACGCCACGATCTATAGCGAGCCGCGCTACTATATCGAGGCGGTCTCGCAGAACGCTTCGCATCAGATCGATCGCGCCGGGGTGACCACCCGCGTGCGTGAGATCCATTCCCGCGCTGCCAAAACGGGCGATACCATCAACGTGGACTATATGGGGACGATCCCGGAATGGGAGATCTTCGATACCTCCATCGAGGCGGTGGGGACGAACGAGGCCTATCCGGTGAGCGAGGATTTCAAGCGCGATAAGACCTATCAACCGCTCAGCTTCGAGGTCGGCGCGGGCCAGATGATCACTGGGTTCGATAAGGCGGTGGTCGGGATGCTGCCGGGCGAGACGAAGGTGGCCCGTATCCCGGCCGAAGAGGCGTATGGCGAGAACCCCGGTCAGGGGAAGCCGGCGGGCGAGCTCGTGTTCCTCATCCAGTACCTCTAC
>CAZSUE010000080.1:0-11812 GCA_964609045.1 uncultured archaeon
GTCGCGCCATTCCTCGCTTCGCTCAGAGTCAGCGTCCGGCGACAAGTGTGTCGCCAAATCCCCCATTCCCATCCTCCCCCTCCTTGATCACATGCAATTCGAACGCTATCTCAACACCCAGTTTCGCACCGGTCTTGGACGTAGACTGCTGATCGTCCTCTTCATCGCCGTAGCCGGCGGTGCCGGGCCATGGACCTATTACCTCCTCCAACGTGGACCAACGGAAGCCACCGCCGTCCATCTGACCCTCCTCTACTACCTCGTCCCGCTCCTCGGCGCGCTCGGCGCCATCCTCCTCTATCTCTATACCCGATGGCGAAAGGGCGAACGCGCCAAGCTCGCCTCGATACGCGATGGGTACCGGCTCATCGTCCAGCTTCCATTGCGACGTCGCGAGCGTGAGATGGCCGCGAACATCCAGCAGTTCCTCCGCTCCGGCGGACGCGACCATGGCAAATACGAGGAGATGGTGCGCCTCTGCACCACGGTCCTCTACTCGAACCCAACCTTCCGAGCGCGGTTCCTCCGAGGCCGAAGGAGATGAGAAAACGCGTCAAACGCTCTAGGGGGAGGCTACTCAATACCTTTTGAAAGAATGGTAATGATCTGATCGAGGAGCACATAGTCCTCTCCACTCGTCTCCGACCGTATGGCGCGGATCGCGTCGAGTGTGACCAGCTTCTGTTGCGTACTGATGGGAGCACCGTTATCGGCGCTCTCCCCAACACCGCTACTGGTCTCGTCGATGAACCGCACCTGCGGCGCGTCCGGCCAACGCGACTGAGCCATGGAAAAGAAGGCGCGGGTGTGCTCGCGATGCCGTTCCATGACATTTTTATGCGCCAGCATCAATATCACGCGCAACTCCTGCGGCTCCGCCGCGTTCAATAACTGCATGAGGAGAAGCGGAAATGGGGTTTCACCATGCAACTGTCGTTTGACCTCATCCATCATGATATCGAGCATCTTGGCGAGCATGGTGGTGAACGCATGCGTCCGGCCCACCTTTTCGGCGGCGCGAAATTCTGCTTCGAACCGTTCCGGGTCGGTCCAGCCCTCCTTTATGAACGGTAGCCCGCGGATGGTCCAGTACGCCTTACTCGCCGGGATACGGGCATCGAGAAGCGCAAGCAGCGGCTCGACCCGTGCATCGGTCCCGTAAGTGCTGACCAGCTGCATGAGGAGGCGCTGGTTCTGCTCATCATCCTCATCGCTTACCGCTGCCAACAATGCTCTTGCGATCGGTCCCAAATGGTGCTCGGGGTCGTCGCCGAAAAGTGCCAATAGCTCTGCTGGCACCTCATATTCTACCGGCTTGGATTGTTGAGGGTCGAACTCATCGCTCATATGCTCAGCTCTGCTCCGAGTGTAGCGCCTCGATCCTATATATTCGTTCGTTCCGCCGACATACTAGACCCAAACGGCATTTCCCGTTCCGAATTGCCCCCTCGGTGCGTTATGAACCCTTTTTCGCTCGAAGACGGCGAACACCGCCGCGCGCCATATCGACGACGAGAATGAAGAGGGCGAGAGCGAGGAGGGCGGTAAGGACGAGGAAGGCGTGATCGAAATCGTACGCGGTGGCAAGATAGCCGATCAACGCGGCGGTGGGGCTGCCGATGAGGATGGTGGAGGTGCGATAGAGCCCGAGCTTACTGCCGCGGTCCTTCTCCGGCCAGTGCCCCATGAGGTACGCGGTGATGACGACGAACACGCTGGTCAGGGTCGACAGCGCGATACTGATCGCGACGACGGCTGCGAGCGATCGCGCACGAACGAGCAGCCCGGAGGCGAGAGTGATAATGAGGACCAATGTGCCGATCAAGGGTTTCTTCGGATAGCGGTCAGCAAGTGTGCCCATCAACGGTTTGAGGAGGAGCCCGCCGAGGGAGAGGATGCCAAAGGCGATTCCCGCTTCCAACGCGCTAAAACCCTTCGATTCGATGAGATAGGTGGGATAGAACGACATGAACCCAAGCCATGTGAATGCGGTAATGATATTGATGGCGAACATGAGGAGCGTGGCGCGCTCGTAAAAGATGGTCACCCCCGCAGCGAAGCTTTTCGCCAGCGATCCCGACCGCTGCGTCTCTTGATAGCCGCTCGTCTGGTTGAGGAAAAGAGCGATCACCACCGCACTGATCGCGCCCCAGATCAGGAAGAGCCCGCGCCAGTGGATAAGCGACGCGATGAGCGGAGCAGCCAGCGGCATCAGGCCGGAGAGCGATCCCATACTGGATTGTATCCCGAGTGCGCGCCCACGACGTGCCGGGAAGAGTTCGGAGATCATGGTGATCGCAGCGGTCTGGAACCCGCCGCTGCCCAACCCGAGCATGATCAGCACCATCACGAACATGATCGGCGAGAACGCGAACCCCAGGATGAAATAGGACGCGGTGAAAAGGACCATTGCGATGACGACGGTGATGCGACGGCCGTTGTGGTCGGAATAGACGCCAGAAGGGAACTGCATCAACCCATAGGAGAACCACATCGCGCTGAGTGCGAGGCCTGCGACCGCATGATCCATCCCGAAACTGGCCTCGATCTGCACGAGGAGGGTAGAGACGCTCAGCCTCCCAGAGAGGATGAGGAACCATCCCAGCGAGAGAAAGACGAGGATGATCCTCTTGCACGACGGCGGGACGCCGGTATCGGGGTCGCCAGAGCCCGCTCCGGGGGTCCGCTGGCACTGTTCCCGCTGCGGACGCGAACGACGATCCGGCGGCTGTTTTCGAGAACGATGACGAATGGCAGCGGAATGATCAAAAATGGGTGATTGACCATGGCGAGCCGTCTTGTTACCAGAATACACCGCTACCCGTCCGTGAAACGATATGATATGATATGATATGATATGATATGATGGGATGTGACCGGTCCCGCTATCGTTCTCCGCTCCACGCACTGCGGCACGGCACCGTTGTCAGTGCCAGCCTGGGCCTCGGACCATAGACCCGAGAGAGAATAATGTGCGGCGGGAGTACGAGACGGACTGGCGATGCTGCCACATGAAGTTTTGGGTTCCAGCCGGGGGCGTCTGCGCAACTGGCTCTGGTCCGCCACGGAAATTCATGGTGAACCGAGATGCAGCTCTGCGCCGCCTACACCGAGCAAAAAGGATCTGGAGTCGCGCGCCTCCGAAAAGGGACTGGTCATCGGCCGAACCATTCATCCCCTATCTCTTTCGCAGAGCGGCCGGGGTGGAGTGTCGTGAACGCGGTTTCCGAGTAACCGTAGATGGGCGGGAATGCGCGGGCATTGTAGCGTGACCACATGGAGAATGTGTATGCGCCCGCATCGCGTATGACGAGCCAGTCGCCCGGTTCGAGGTCGGGGAGCGCGCGGGAGCGCGCGAGGTAATCGCCGGAGAAACAGAGCGGACCCGCGATATCCCATGCATGCTCCTCACCCGCTTTCAACCGTCCGTCCGCACCCAGCGCCATGATGTCGTGGTACCAATCGATGTATGCGGCACGCAAGAACATATCTGCGCCGAGGTGGCAGCTTGCGATTTGTGGATCGGTGCGGCGTTTGGTGTATTCCACGCGTGCGGCCGCCCATCCGGGATAGAGGAACACACTCCGTCCGAACTCGGTGACCAGTCGATACGACGCCAGTGTCGGCACGCGCCGCGCCAGTGCGGCAGCGTACGCGGCAAACTCGATCGGTTCGTCGTCATCGTGATAGCGTACCGGCAGCCCGCCGCCGATATCGAGCTGCTCGATGGCAACGCCCATCTCGCCGAGTTCCTCTGCGAACCGCACCACCGCCTCCGCGCCGCGGAGGAATAGTTCCAGCGGGCAACCTTGCGACCCCACATGGAGATGCAGCCCGTTGAGCCAGTCACTGACATCCGGGTAGGCGCGCAACAATGAGCGGGCGTCGGAAATGGTGATCCCGAACTTCGAATTCGCAGTGGCGGTGCTGAGGAGATCGAGCGACCCAGCGCCTACGGATGGGTTGATCCGGAGGCCGATCGTAGGTAGCACCTCATGCCCGTCCTCCACCAGCTCCCGGACCCGCATGCACTCCTCTATATTGTCGATATTGAGGTTGTAGCCGTTATCGATGGCATAGGCGAGTTCTGCCTTCGTTTTCACCGGCGAGTCAAAGACGATCCGATCGGCGGGGAAACCGGCGCGGCGTGCGATATGGAGTTCGCCGAGAGAGGCACATTCCGCACCGAACCCCCGCGCCGCGGCGCGCGAGAGGAGCGGAGGGAGTGGATTGGCCTTCACAGCGAGGCTATTGAGTGTCGGTGCGGGGAACGCCGCATCGAGCGCGTCCAGCCGGTTCCCGAACCGCTCGAGATCGAAGAAGATCGCCGCCGGGCATTCATCGCCGACCAACCCGCGCTCCAGCGCGCGTTGGAGCGTATGCGCGATGATCTTGCTCGTCGGTCGCCATACTGGATCGATCAGTGCCATGGTCGTTTCTCCTCGTCATCGGTTGACGAAGTTCAGAGATAGCCCAGTAGCCGCAGCCGCGCTTTGATCGCCGCCTCTTCCGCCGGGTCTAACGAGCCACAGCGCTCGTCATCCGCTCCTGCGCTACCTCTGAGTGGGTGGTCACTTCCTCCGCGACGGCGCGGTGTTGGGTGTATAATATCGAGGACCCTCCCATCCATATCGTCCGGCGGGTCCAGTCCGAGGAGCGCCAGTGCGGTGGGCGCGATATCGGTCACGGTGGCGTTCTCGATATGGATATTGGCGCGGAGGCCCGGCCCGCTGGCGATGACGATCCCCTCCACGCGGTGCGTACCCGACTCCGGCGGGATAGAAACGAGCGGCCCCACCTCGGCGCGGTCGCGGGCAAACCCACGACCGATGGTGCGCATCCCGTCGAGGATGACGAAGAGATCCGGAGCGGAGTCGGCATAGGGGCCCTGACAGACTTCCTCGCGCCGGAGGACATGATCGAACAGTACATGGCCGTCGGGGCCACGAAGGGTGGATAGCGCCGCGATGATCTCGCCAAGGAGCGCGTCCGCGTCCGTGCCGGGCGTTACCGTCCCTTCCGGCTCGCGGCCCTTGCGATTGATCGAGATCGGGCTGAGGATGCCCAGCGAATAGGCGCGGCTCTTGGACCAATCCACCGCCGGCCCCGCGTCGCCGTTTGCACCGTTTGCACCGTTGGCGCTGGTCTTCGAAAGCGGTCGGTTGCGCCTCCGCATTCCTCGTGGTCTCAGATAGTCGCGGTCTGCGAGCCAACGGTTGAGATCGATATACTGATCGAGCGGTCCGAGGCCATGATCGGAGACGATCATCACGGCGGTGTCTGGCCCGGCGGTGTCGCGCAGCTGGCCGACGATACGATCGAGCTTGTGGTAGAAATCGATGATCGCCGTACCGAACATCTCTGCATGCGCGGGGTCATGCCGGGGATGGTCGGGGTCATGGTCGCGCCAGAACATATGCGCCACCGTATCCAGCGCCATGAACACGGCGATAAAGACGTCCCAATCGGTGTTGCGCATAAGATGCAGCGCCGCGTTGCGATGCGTTTGGGTCACAGTATCGAGGTCGTGGAGGAACCGCTCCTCGTTGGCTTCGAACGGCTCGCAAAGCCCGATACGGTACCCCCCCTCGAGCCTCAAGAGCTCTTGCCTCAGCTCCGGAGGGGAGGTGAACGACGATTCGAGCGAGGGTGTGAGCATCCCGCTCACCACCAAACCGTTGATCGTCTCGGGGGGATAGGTCACGGGATAATTGAAGAGCACCGTACTTTTCCCGGCGCGGGAGAGTAAGTTCCAGAGCGCCCGACACCGGCGATGGGTGCGATTGACCGGTTGTGGCCGGTACGAATCCTCGGCGCGCGTGATGAAATCGACGAGCCCGTGCTTCCCCGGGTTCTTGCCCGTGGCGATGGAGGTCCATGCCGCCGGGGTGATCGGCAGCGGCGATTCGAGTATGCCGCTTGCGCCGGTCGCGATGAGCTCGGTGAGTACCGGCAATTCGCCGCGGGCAATAGCGGGGTTGATAATATCGAAGGTTGCGCCGTCGAGGCCGATGATGAGGAGCCGCTGGGGTCTGGGGTCGTCCCGTTCGGGTTGAGAGCCGGTCACTTTCTGCGCAACCGGTGGTTGTGCGCCGGGCCGTTGCGCGGGAGCGCGTGGGCGACGCCGACGCTGACGACGATGGGGAGCACTTTTTTGCGCTAGGTCCTCCATGGCGGCTCCAACACGCTCGCGGTACATAGTATTATGTGTCGGCAGTGGTACTGGAGCGATTACATTGGCCGTAGAGTCAATGAACTGGGCGACCGACCCCAACAAAAAGCTGGTAATAGGGGAGTAATTGGCCAAAGAAAAAAAGAACGGGTGCTGGGAAAGGAAGAGTTGGCGTTAGCCCCAGGCGTCGTTGATCGTCTCGAGCACCGGCTGGACCGGATAGACATTGAGGTCTTCGTTCAGCGCACAGTAACAGAATTTACAACCCATGATCCGTGACTGGGTGAGCGTCTCTTCTCCGAAATCGCCGGTGCCAAAGACCGAGAACACATGCCGCTTGATCTTGGCCTTGATGCAGGCCTCGATAATACTAGCGGTATCTTCGTAGTTCCGCGCATAATAACAGCCCTTGGCCATCCATGCACCGAGCTCGTAGGCCCGTTTCATATGGTTGATGATCTCGTATGCGGGCGGCGTGGCGATATTGTCGTAGGTTGCGATGATGAGCTTTTGTTCCACGATCTCGGGGACCTCGATATCCTCGGGCGGTATCGGCGGCCCTTCGATGGCCTCGGCGGGTTTGTTTGCCGACTCGCCCTCACTCGCATCCTCATCCTCATCCTCATCCTCGCCCTGGCCATCGGATTCGCCGTCACCCTCGGCGTCGGTTTCTTCGACATTCCCACTATCGGTCTCCGCTACGGGGCCGTCGTCATCGTCGGCGTCATCGTCATCGTCATCACCGGACTCGACTTCGGGCTCGTGCTCCTCACTCTCATTCTCGGTCTCAGAACCAGCCTCAGTTTCTGACGATGGGGCCTCGGCGTCGGTAGGGGCGTCTTCATCGTCGTTGGCATCAGCCGCTCGCGCCTCTGCTTTGCCCGCTTCGTCCTCTTCTTCTTTTGCGGGGGCCACCGTTTTCTCCACCGGTCCCTCGGCATCGGATTCGACCGTCTTGCTTGCGGCGCTCTCTTCGGCTTCCACTTCCGCCTCTGCTTCCGCGTCCTCTTCGGCTTCCACTTCCGCCTCTGCTTCCGCGTCCTCTTCGGCTTCCACTTCCGCCTCTGCTTCCGCGTCCTCTTCGGCTTCCACTTCAGCTTCCAATTCCGCCTCTGCTTCTGCTTCTGCTTTTGCTTCCGCCTCTGCTTCTGCTTCTGCTTTTGCTTTTGCTTCCGCCTCTGCTTCCGCCTTCGCCTTCGCTTCCTCTGCTTTGCGTTGTGCTTTTTTCGCCGCTTTCAGTGCGTCAACTGCGGCTTGTGCTTCCTCGTTCTTCGCCGCCATCACACTCTTGACCGCGTCGATGAGCTCAGGGTCGAGGTCGCTCTCCAACTCGATATAGTCGAAGCCGATCTTCGCCGCTTCGACGAGAAAATCGATGCGTTTTTTATCGTCGCCTTCGAACTTGCCCTTGAAGCGTTCCGGTCGGATGGCGAGGATCATGGGTAGTTCGCTCGAGAGGCGTAGTTCTTTCAACCTGGGGAGGAGAGAGGTGTCCAACGACTCAAGCCAGTCGAGCCGTAGTTCGACCGCTTCAAAACCGTTCTCCTTTGCCATCTCGAATAGTTCCGGCAGATCGTCGATCGCTTCCACAGGGAGTGTGACGCACTTTTTGGTCATATTATCACGGATATCGTTGGCAACACGGGAATACAATGCGCCTTAAAAGGTTTTCTCGTGCTGGCTATTCCGCACGAAATCGCCGTCGAGGGCGGCATCCACCAGTGTGCTACCATTATATGAAGCTACCGGCCGTCAGGCACGAATAGATGCCGATCATCGTGATCGCCGCCGTAACGAGCACTGGAATATTATCGTTGCGCAGCGGGAGCGTCTCCACGGCGATGGCAACCCACGCACCGCAAATGATAGCGAGCAGCATCTCGGTGCCGAACTCGAGACCGGTCTGAACGCAGCCGAGGTATCCGAGGACGATCACTGCGGGGATCGCGATAGCGGCGGCGCCGAGCGTCCCTTCCAGCGTTTTCGAGCGATTATAGAGATAGACGTGCCGTCCGACCGCGAGCCCGATGATCGTCGCCAGTCCGTCGTGGAGCGCGAGCACGCCAACGGCGGCGTAGGCGAGGGGGCGAAGATGGACCAGTTCGAATAGAACGCCGACGACGATGACCGCGATGAGATAGGGTGAGGTCCGATACACCTCGTTCTTGCGCCTGATCGACGCCACGACCCGCTCGAGGTGCAAGAGCGTTCCACCGTGGTTGTAACGATACTGCGCCAGCATGTAGACCGCAAGATAGACGAGACCGAAGCCGATGGCGCCCCAGAACCCGACGAGCGCCACCACTGCCGGGGCCAGCGCGCCGAGGAGATGCGTGCTTTTCCGTCTCCATTCTTTCGGCAGCCGCTCCCGCCGCGCGCTGCGGTGCTGGTGGGCGAGCGTTTCGGTACCGGCGAAACGGAATTCGCTCATAGAAGAACCTACGGGTAGCTCCAGACCGCACGGCCAATCGTCCGTCCCAGCCAGAAGGGATAGATAACCACCCTCTCGGAGACGAGACGATCGAGGGCGGACCCTGAGCACTGGGTAGAAAGATTGAACGAGACGGTGGGTGTGGACGGTGCATCGTCATCATGCACCGCCGGTTTATAAACGGAATCCCGACGGATTATAAATATCTATGGATCGAGCCATAACATCCCGGATGTTGCGAGTCGCTCCGATGTGCGAGGAGACGATACCCAGCGAGCGATAGAGCCGTGATACTGCCGCTATCAACCTCGACGGCGATCTCGAGGGGCATACCGAGACCGGTGAAGATTAATGGCAATTGGCACTTCTCTAGCGTAGAGAGTTTGGGTCGGATTCCGACCGGGGACAGTAGAACCGCCACCTCCTTTGCGAGCGAGGCCAGCGTCACGATTTTTGCATATCCTGCGAACGTATCCAGACCAAGCGCGAGCACTATCGTCGCTATCTGCTCGTGTTCGATTGGCCGCTGTGCCGCACATGGTACAAGAGCGAGCTGCGACGCCAGATGATGGATGTCGAAGCGGGCCGTACGGAGAAGTACGAGCCGGCGGAGACGGCGCGCGCCGGTGGCAGGGGCGGCGGCCCGAGTGGTGTGATGGGGACCGCCGCGTTCGAGCCGTTGATCGGGGTCAAATCGAGACACGAGGGGCGGTGCCGAGCATCTGTTCGTATGCAAATTTCCTCCTCGGTGTGCTCAGCGTCGGAATCATGGGGTTCATATTGAGCCTCCCGGCCATGCATTTCGGGTACGCGGCGGAAGGTCCGCGGCGACGCGAAAGGGAACTGCGCCATCCTCTTGGGAGTTATTGGGCTCGCCACATCGGTATTTTGGTACCTCTTCACCGGCGAGGCGGTCTGCTCATCTCTAGCTAGCGAAGTGTAGTGAAGTGAAGTGAAGTGAAGTGAAGTACAGACAAACGCACTGCTGGCCGGTGGGGCACGCGGTTCGGTACATTGCTGGGTTCTTCCCGCCTGATGGTTGAAAGACCGAGAGTGATTGTCCGATCACCACGGCCGATCGATATGGGAGTGGGAAACGGGAATGAAAGATTAAATACGGCGATGCCGATCACCTACCTACCTGTCGCTTCTGCGAATCGGCATACTTGCTGGATGTGAAGTTTATGAAATTTTGTCCGAATTGTGGTCAACGCGTTCATCCAAAGGCGAACTTCTGCGGCAATTGTGGTGTCAAGCTGTCCGAGTATACCTCGTCCGACAAGCAACCACGCCGCGCGCCGCGATCACGATCACAACCGAAACCACAACCTCGCCCCAAGGCCCAATCACAACCTCAACCTCAACCACGATCGCCGCCCAAGAACTCCGGCGAAGTTCAACCGCCGCAGCAACCCCAACCGGGCGCAGAACCGGGTGAGCCCCCGAATAAAAAGAAAACGCCCGCATCGTCGTCGGGCATCGTGAAATCGGAGTCGGAGGTGCGGGTCTACAAGGATCAGTATATCGAGGCGATGGACAAACTCGAACAGGAGTCCGGCAAATACATCGGCGGTACGGACGGCAACGAAGAGACGGGCGACGACTATCGCGATTTCGATGCCATCGACCTCTCGGAAGCGGGTATCGAGATCGAGGACGCAAGTGACAAGCGTCCCGAGCGCAAACAGGATGTACGGCGCGAGATAGAAACGGACAAGGATATCGAAGAGGCGCTGGAATCCGGCAGCGCCATCAACCGCGCCGACCTGGAAGAGGAAGTCGGCCAGGTGGTGAACTGTCCCATGTGCGGTAAGATGGTCACGTTGAACCAACAGATACTCCAGCATCGACCGTTGAAGCTCACCTGTCGCGAGTGCGGCAACCAATGGATGATCCGTTAACAGAATATCCAGTGAAATGAACGATACACTATTTGAGAGGTGATGGGAATGCCGATCTGTCCGTTATTGAAAGATGAATGCTTGAAAGAAGAATGTGCGTGGTATCTCGAGGACACGGGTTGCGCGATCTGGGTCCTCGCATGGATCGAGGATTATCGTAAATCCGGTTCTTCGTTCCCCTCACAGATCTGAATCGTTCCCGTCGCTCTCACCAGCACCATCCCCGAACCGATGCTGACGCTCGTAGCGGATGGCGCAAATCTCCCAGATGATCATGCCCATGGCCACGGCGGTCATTCCACCGGCCAATCCGCCGGTGACGAGCCGGAGCGCGTTGGTGCTCTCATAGGTCGAGATTGCCTGGATGCCGCCGTCGAGCGCGATCGGAAGCAACCCACCAACGATCATCCAGACCTTCAGCTCGATATAGCGGAAATTGGTGAGGATCGCACCGAGCGCCATCCCGAGAAATATCGCAAAACACCGCGCGCAGAACGGGAACTGGTTCCCGCGGATAGTGAGCGAGCGCGACGCTTTGAGATGGCACATCCGATCGCCGATACGATAGATCGTCCGACTCAGCGGGTTCATCGTATCGGTCCTCTCATCGTAATCGATGAACCCCACCACGCCGCGGTCGTCGAACTGGACCGTCCCCGGCGGCTCCAAGAGCGGCGCGAGGAGGATCAAAAATACCCAGCCGCTCAGCACTGCGGCTAAGATGATGTGGGGGATGGAGGGGAACGGTGCATGTGGTCGAGCTACCCGTCTGTTCTGGTCTTCGTTTGCCATAGCGATCCGAATCCTTTCCGAAGTATGATGGTGAGTACCGCCGCCACAGCGCCGAAGACGCTGCCGACGCCGAACCCAAAAGTGGCGACACCGATGAGGCTGCCGATAAGGACGATGTGGTACCCGCGTCGGTACCACGCAAGAACGGCGGCGGGGATCACGAGGAGCGAAAACGCGATCATGAGATACCCGACGAGCCCGTTGTAACGAGCGCTGGATCGACGGGCGGCGACGCGCTCATCGACGACGAGCGCGTCGTCACCGCGCTCGAGCACGAAGTTCTCTTCCACGACGCCGGCACCATCATCGACGGTGACCGTTCGCTCCACCGGCCGGTATCCCGCCGCTTCGATCACGACGGTATAGTCGTCGGGCGCAACAGCGTCGAAGTAGTAGTAGCCGTCGCTATTGGTGGTGGTGTTGATCCGGCCCATATCTGAATCTGAGACCACCGTGACCGCAACGCCCTCCAGCTCCCGCCCCATGAGCGCGCCGCACGAATGGCCTACGTCCCTC
>CAZSUE010000081.1:0-11789 GCA_964609045.1 uncultured archaeon
GGGAGCGGTTAGCGGTTAGCGGTGTGCGGTGGCATAGCGGTTTGAGCTCGGGTCAGCGATCCATCCTTACATTGGCCGTTACCTCGTATTCTATTCCAGATCATTTGCTCATATAAATGAACTTACATTAACCAAAACCGTCTATTGTGGAACGAAAACCCTATTTATGAGGTATGTGAACGAGTTGTTCTTTCAGATAAGGTATATGGAAAAGGACGGAGGGGGCGGGGCGGCCCCCGTCGCGCCATTCCTCGCTTCGCTCAGAGTCAGCGTCCGGCGACAAGTGTGTCGCCGGATCCCCAACCCCCAACCCCCGATCGAATCTAATATTGGTTCCAGTGGTTCCAGTGGTTCTGCTGCGGTGCATGGTCTGAGAGCTCTGCCAGCGCGCGTTGATGCTTTTCCCATGTGAGATTCTTTCGTCTGCGCATCTGCGTCAATAGCCGTTCCTCTTCCGGTGAGATGCAGCCGTCCTCGAGCGCGGCGGCGAGGATCTTCTTGTACTGTTCGTACAACGCCTTCGGTTCGTTGGGCACCCCTCGAGCCGCCGGGCGGTCGCTCATATGCTGCGCTCCCCTCGCGACACCGTTTCCAATTCCCACCTCTGAGCGTTGGACCACGCTGTCGCGGATATCGATCGTATCGCCCGCAATATACTGGCCGATATTCTGCACCACGATATTCGTATTCGTATCCTGCGGTGGAGCTTGCGTCCGGGTGGACGATCCGTAGACCGGCGCCGGAGGGGTGGGCATGCTGGCGCGTTGCGGGTAGGTGGTGGTGACCCCGCCCCTCTGTTTTTTGCGAACGGTCTTACGAACGATCACCGCGACGACGATAATGACCGGTATCGTCAACGCTGGAAGGAGGATGATGAGGAAGGGGGAACATCATCACGCTCCTATCGGTTGAGATGCCACTATCACTATCACTATCACTATCATGATCATAGTCTGGATCATACCCATCTCCGAAGAGACCGTCGTCGCCGGTGAGGTCCCATCGGGTATCGGAATCGTACCCTCCGTCGCCATCGCGGTCGAGTGTCCAGATACTCACGCTCGTCCCTTCACCCGCCGTGGCGATCCGTTTCCCGTCCGCGCTCCACATTGCGCGGTTGACAGCGTCCTGCAGATAGAGCGAGCTCACATCTACGGTCTTGGAGAGGATGAGCGGCGTCCCCTCACCACGGGCGTCCCAGAGTCGTGCGGTACCGTCGTCAGCGGCGGTCACGAACTGCGTCCCGTCGGGGTTCCAGGTCACATAGTTGTTCCCCGCATCGTCCGCCACGGTCAGATCGGAATGGCTGTGCGTAATATCGAAGATCTGGCAATCGCTGTATTGCACCGCCGCCACCCGTTCGCCCGAAGGGCACCATGCGATCGACTCGATCGAGGAGCTGCCGCATCGGATCGAGCGCACCATCGACCCATCGTCCGCATTCCAGATCGTCATGGTCCCGTCCGTTCCCGCGGTGGCGATCCGTTCGCTGTCCGGGCTCCATGCGACAGTATTGAGAAATGTGCCGTGTGCGGCGACATCGGCGATACACTCTTTCGTCTGCATATCCCAAACGGTAGCATGGTTCGACCCGGCGGTGGCGATCGAGGTCCCGTCCGGGCTCCAGCGCACCTCGTAGATCGTGCCCTCATTGGCGTCCTCGATCCGTTCGATCGTATCACCGGACTCCCACAGGATAAGGTCGTCGAAGTCGGTGGTCGCAACCGTCGTCCCCGATGGGTTCCACGCCACGGCGTTCGGGTCCCAATAGTCATCGCTGAGGGTGCCCTCACATTCGCCAGTGCTCGCGTCCCAGATCTTGACCGTGGGATCGCCACTCACGGTGACCAGTTGTGCGCTGTCCGACCGCCACGCCACATCGATGATGTCCTTACTATGTCCGTGGAGGAGGAGGTCCGGCGCCGTTCCGAACCGGCATCTTCGCAATATTGACCGCGCCCACGGACGGGCCGATGAGGGTGAAAAGCAGACCCAGGATCGCGAGTACGATCGCGAGTACGATCGCGGTGCAAGAACGAGAACGCGTCATAAAAATCACTCTATGGCAGGATCAATGTGCAATTGCAATATGCACTATATTTGTCGTTTAAAATCTCTATCGTTTCGATCCTGGTGCTGGTATCGTTCCAGGCGGTCGGGCAAAGTCGGGTATCTATTGCCTGCGCCACCTCACTTTTCATGACCCCCTGGCTCGTTTCATTTCGGCATCGGCATCAGAATTGCGAATGACGCCTATTCCGCGACCGAATCTTTAAATATTTTATGCATTGCTGTGGGAGCAATTACATCATTCTGCGGTTCATACCGGCGGATGGGGCCATGACGGGGCGCCCGAGAACGATTCCGAGACTGATACCGATACCGATACCGATAACGATGCCGATAACGCCCGGCCACGATCAAGGTTTAATTTCGAACGGTGAAACAATGCCGATCATCGATGCACAGCAGGTACATAAGACCTACGATACCGGATCCGTGAGCGTCAAGGCGCTGCGAGGGATCGATCTTGCCGTGGAGGTCGGGGAGATGGTGGCGGTCATGGGACCCTCTGGCTGCGGTAAAACGACGCTCCTCAATTGCCTCTCCGGGCTGGACGAACTGACCGCGGGAACGGTGTACATCGAGGGGAAGGAGATCCATACAATGAAGGATAATCCCCGCACCGAGTACCGCGCGAGGAAGATGGGGTTCATCTTCCAGACCTATAACCTCCTCCCGGTGCTCACCGCGGTGGAGAATGTGGAGCTACCGCTCCTCGTCTCCGGTATCCGCACCAAGGAGGCGCGAACGCGCGCCGAGAACGCACTGACACTCGTCGGGCTCAAAGAATGGTTCGAGCATAAGCCCGCCGAGCTCTCCGGTGGTCAGCAACAACGCGTCACCATCGCGCGCTCGCTCGTCAACGACCCCACCATCGTCTGGGCCGACGAGCCCACCGGTAACCTCGATACGGAGAACTCCATCGATGTCATGGCGCTCCTCGTCGACCTCAACCGCAAAAAGAACCAGACCTTCGTGATCGTCACCCACGACCCCGCCGTGGCCAAGATGTGCTCGCGCATCGTCGAGATGCGCAACGGCCTTATCACGAGCGAGCGCAGGAATCGTGACCATTAGGACGGGAGGGATCATATGGACCCGATATTGAACTTCCTCCTTTTTCTCGTGCTCATCCTCGCCGTCGTCATCGGCGTTCTCGCCATTCGCAACCGGATCGTATTCAAGATGGCGGCGCGGAACTTCGTCCGCAGGAAGATCCAGACGCTCATCGTCATCGGCGGGCTCATGGTGGGAACCGCCATCATCTCCAGCGCGTTCGTGGTCCAGGATACCATGGGCTACATCTTCGAGGTCGAGACCTACCGCTCGCTCGGCGAGATCGACGAGGAGATCTACGGCGCCTCCGCACAGGGTTCGCTCACCTATTTCTCCACCGAACTCTACGACGAAGTGGCGACCAACCTCTCTTCGACCGACGGTATCGAGGCGCTGGCACCGACTCTCGACGAGCTCTGTTCGGTCATCGACTGGACCAGCGATCTTGTCGAACCCAGCGCGCATCTTATCGGCGTCAACTCGAGCGTCCTCCGATCGACCGCCTTCGGCTCACTCGACGGCGACGGATTCTATCCCGATACACTGGCGGATAACGAGGTCGCTATCAACTCGCGGCTCGCAAGCGAGCTGGACGCAACGGTGGGCGATAGGATCTACCTCTCCGCCAGTGCGAAAAGCGATACGAACGCGTTGATGCCCGAGACCGTGGGCGTGAATTTCACCCTGGCAAGAATCATCGAGGAGAAAGAACTCTTCGGCAAAGCGAACTACCGGCAGTACAAGAGTGTGTTTATGGAGCTTACGCGGGCGCAAGCGCTACTCAACCGCGACGGCGAGATCAATACGATCTGGATCTCGAATACGGGCGATCATCGTGGCGGCGAGGATGTGACCGACGATGTGACCGCGACGATCCAGCAGGTCCTCGACGACGCAGTGGGCATGCGCGAGCTGGGGCTACGCTTCGTGACCGAGAGCGGCAGCCTCCAGCTCCAGAGCGCATACGGCACCTTCGACCTCGACTATGCGTCCACACTACTGGAAGGGGCCGGAGAAGCCAACGGCACCTGGCTTGTGAGTAATATTGTACCCACACTCCGCATCGCGCGCCAACCGGCCAATGGGAGCATGATCATGGGCGTCGCCACCAACGAGCCGGCCATGCCCGAAGTTGATGCAGCGTCGATCTTCGCGCTCAACTCCTCCGCGGCACGGTTCGGGCTCACCAACGATACATTCGTCAATGTCACCACCATGGGCCTATCCGGCACGATGCACACCACCGAGCTGCATCTCGTCATTCTCCCCGCCGGTATCGAACAACAGCTGCCGCCACAGTTCCGGAATTCCACGCTCGGATTCGTCAATTTCACAACGAGCCAGAGCATGATCGCCACGCCGCCGATCAGCACCCAGCGCGCGTCGGTGGTGGTCGTCTCCGGGCTGAACGGATCGGTGCTCGATTCGCTCGAAAGGGCAACACGGAAGGAACTTGATAGTACGCTCCTTGGCAGCGATGTGAACCTCGAGGTGCATCCGCTCAAGGCCGATTCGCTCCAGAGCGCACGCGCGGGCGGCGACGCCATCGGCCAGATCTTTCTCGTATTCTCCACCTTCGCCATCATCGCCGGCATCGTGCTCATCATCAATATCTTCGTCATGCTCGGTGAGGAGCGCAAGAGTGAGATGGGGATGGCGCGTGCGGTGGGGATGAAATCGAAGCATCTCGTGCGGATGTATGTCTTCGAAGGGTCGCTCTACGCCTTCCTCGCCAGTATTATCGGCGCGCTCCTCGGGCTCCTCCTCGGACGTGTCCTCATCTACGCGTTCCAGTCGATATTTGTCGGCGCCGGCGAGGATATCGCGTTCCCGTTCTATTTCGAGTGGTCCAGTATCTTTACCGCGTTCGCCGTGGGGCTGCTGCTCACCTTCGTCACCATCTTCTTCACTTCGCGGCGTATCGCGAAGCTCAATATCATCCGCGCGATCCGTCGGATACCGGAGCCGAAGCCGGCGCGGGCGATGAAGCGCGAGCTCGTCCTCGGCGCGCTCCTCCTCGCCGCCGGCGCGCTAACAACCTACTGGGCGTTCACATCGGGCGAGGGCGTCGGCTGGCTCTGCGGCCCGCCCATGATGTTTCTCGGCATGGGGCTCTTCCTCTTCCGGTTCATCGATATCCGACCGGCGATCACCATCGCCGGCGTTGCCATCATCGTCTGGACGCTCAACCCGTACGAACTACCGATCATGTCCGACGCCGATTTCTCCGGTATGGATGTCTTCATCGCCAGCGGCGTCTTCCTCGTCCTCGCCGCCGTGCTCGTGGTCATGTTCAATTCCGACCTCATCCTCGGCGCGCTGCAGCGGACCATCGGTCGTTATAAGTCGATGCGCGCCACGCTCAAGACCGCGATCTCGTATCCCCTGGCCAGTAAGTTCAAGACCGGGATGACGCTCGGGATGTTCGCGCTCATCATCTTCACCGTCACGGTCACGGCGATGATCGCCGCTATGCAGGCGTCGACCGCGGAGGCCATGCGCAAGGAGCAGAGCGGTGGGTACGATATCATCGGCTATACCAACCCGGGCACGCCGTTTACGAACCTCTCTTGCGAGGAGCTCCCCGTATCGCTCGAGGATGTGGAGTTCCGACAGCTCCATACCGTACACCGATCGGTGGTGAAGCTCGAGGAGTACGACCGGAAGGTGCCAGAGATGGCCGAGTTCGGCTCGCCCGGCGGTGCGGAGGCACTCGACCAGTACTATCTCCTCGGCGTCTGCGATTCGATGCTGGCGGAAAACGACTTCTCGCTCGCAAAGCGTGACGAGAACTATTCCTCCGACCGCGCAACATGGGAGGCGCTCGCGACGAACCGTTCGCTCTGTATCGTCGACGGGTCGAAGCTCTCCATGGGAGGCGGTGCGCAGGCGGGCGGGCCACCCGGTGGCGATACGGGCGGTGTCTATATCGGCGCCTCGATCACCATCGCGAACCTCCAGGGCGGGGGCGGGAACCGCACGCTGAAGGTGATCGGGATCATGGACCAGCAATATTTCTTCCGCGGGATCGCGGTGCATACCCCGCTGGCACGGGACGAGTACAACGCCATGCCCACTATGATGTTCGTAGAGTTGGGACCGGGCGAGGATATCGACGCGGTGGCCAAGAACCTCGAGCGGAGCTATTTCGAGCTCGGGCTCCAGAGCATCGACATCCAGAAGATCATCGACCAGATCCTCGAGGTGACGAACAATATCATGTACCTCATGCAGGCGTTCCTCGGCATCGGGCTCCTCATCGGCATCGCCGGTATCGGGATCATCTCCGCCCGCAATGTGGTGGAACGCCGCCAGCAGATCGGGATGCTGCGCGCCATCGGGTACAAGAAAAAGATGATCGCGACGTCGTTCCTCCTCGAGACCTCGTTCATCACCATCCTCGCCATCGTCATCGGCATCCTTCTTGGGATCGCCATCGGCTGGCAGGTCTATTCCGGTGGGTTCGAGGAACTTGGCGCGAGCTATGTGATCCCCGGGCTCAACCTCTTCATCATCGCCGTGATCGCATATATCGCCACCCTCATCTTCACCTTCTCACCGGCGCTGCGCGCGGCGAGGATCCCGCCGGCGGAGGCGCTGCGCTACATCGAATAATGGTGCGAACCGTCGGCCATTGGAGTCTCCGATCTCGCGCCTCGCTGTCGTATTCGCATGGTATGGTATGGTATGGTGTGGCATTGCATGATATGGTATGGCATGGCGTGGCATGGCATGGTATCACGCACGAGCGGATAAGCACACTGCATATCGTCGACCGGCCGACCCAAGCGGGCGAAGGGTTAGCTATATGTGTGCCGATGCGTTACACTCCCTTCGATAAGCCGTTGCGGGAGACGACCGGCCCGCGGCGCGCGATGATACTGAAACCGGAGGCTATGATAGCAATGAAGATCTTTATCGATTCCGCAACATTATCGGAGATCGAAGAGGCGTACGCGTATGGATTCCTCGACGGCGTGACCACCAACCCGTCGCTGATCAAGAAGGCGATGGATGGATTGAAAGCGAAGGGCGAGTCGGTGGATATGGAGACCTATATCCGCGAGATCCTCGAGACGGCGAAAGGGACGCCCGTCTCGCTGGAAGTAACCGATCGTTCGTACGAGAAGATGGTCGAGCAGGGTATGACGCTCTACCAACGGTTCAACGATGTGGCTGATAATGTCACCATCAAGATCCCCGTGTGCCCCGCATTCGAGGGCGCGAGTGGGGATGTGAACCCGTTCGACGGGCTCCGCGCCATCAAATCGCTCACCGAAGAGGACGTGCCGGTGAACTGCACGCTCGTGTTCACGCCGGAACAGGCACTCCTCGCCGCGAAGGCGGGCTCCACCTATGTCTCGCCGTTCGCGGGCCGCGTCGACGATCGGATCCGCACGCTCCACAATATCGACTTCGACAAGCGCGATTATTTCCCCGGCGGCGGCGTGCAGACCCCCTCCGGCTACCTCGAGGACGACGGTATCCATTCCGGCATCGACCTCATCACCAAGATCGTGGCGGTGATGCGCGAGCACGATCTCGAAACGAAGGTGCTCGCCGCCAGTATCCGCAGCGCGCGCCAGGCGCGCGAGGCGGCGCTGGCCGGCGCAGACATCGCCACACTCCCGCTCTACGTCATCAAGAGTATGGTGGGACATTATAAGACGCGCGAGGGGATGGAACGGTTCACGGCGGACTGTATCGACGAGTATGTGGCGCTGACGAGGTAGGGAATAGAGGTGAAGCGTGAGGAGTAAAGGGTGAAGGGTGAAGGGTGAAGGGTAAAGGGCGAAATGACGATGAGAGCAAGTAGCTTTCAGCCACAGGAAATGAAAATTTCGGTGAGTACGGTACTCTGGTGCCATATTGACGGCCAACCATGCCACAGATCGTCGTCGTCGACGAAAATTTCAAACCGACCATATGAAAACCAATCGGGGTGGGGCGGCCCAAACCCTAACCCCAGTCCCTTGTTTTTCATACCAATATAGACATAGATCGATGTGGTGAAGATGAAAGAACGAGAGGCGCAGGAACGCGCAGCCAAGCTTGCCGAGGCGCTCACTGTGGCACGCCTCCAACCGACCCGGAGGATGCTGGTGCGGGAGCTGGTCGGATACGGTGCCGATGCGATCCTCCCGATCCTTCGCAATTACGATCCCGAAGATGAGGCGCTGAAGGACGATACCGAGCTCTATCTCCTCGATATATTGTCATATATACACCAGCAAACCGGCCCCGCACCGTTCCTAAGGCTGGTACGCGACAAGCGCGTCGGACCGCGACTCCGCTACAACCTCTGCGACATCCTCGCCAATTGGCGTGTCGAGGGGCTCATTCCGCTTCTCGGCGAGCTGCTCGCGGGGAGCGACGATCCAGAGGCGAGCTATCATTATATCATTGCGCTGGGGAAGACCGAGGACGAGATCGTTCTGCCCATACTCGATGAATACGCTGAGCACTCCGACGAACGGGTCGCGCTCGTCGCGCGATTCTGGGCGGCGATGATCCGGCGCGAAACGCTGCCGGCGTTCCCTCCCGGACTCGATTTCGAGTTCAAAGAGGAGCGTTGAGTCTTGCGCGGCGCCGACGCTGCTTGCGTTCTATCAAATACGATGAGGCGCGGTGATAAGATGGAGCATAAAAGTTATACCGGGATCTTCGCCGTAGCAGTCATCCAGTGGCTTGTGGGATTTGGTCTTTTATCACTCGGCTCCCGGGCGGCGTACCATGTGGCACAGCCCGCATTTTGCGGTGCGGCGGCCGGGTTCATGGCCGCCCTCGCCCTCGTCTGGTTCCTCCTCGCTATCGGCGCGTTCGTCGTCGGATGGGCGCTCTTCTCGCTTAGACCGAACGCTCGGCTCACAACAGCCCGATTCTCTTGGCTCATGATCGTCGTATTCGTCCTCGCGCTTCTCACCGGCAACCCTTTCGGGCTGCTCGGGATAGCGATCTATGCCGCGATCCTCTATTATCTCTCCACGCCGGAGGTAGTAACGATCTTCCATACCGAAGGAAGGCGGAGGGTCGCCGTTCGGTTCGGCGACCAGCTCCCGCATTATATTGCGCGCGCCGATATCGTGAAACGGCCGCGGGCGATGCGGTTCCGGCACGATATCGCCGCACGGCTCCAGCGGGTCGGAGAGGAGATCGCAACGCTCCAGCGCGACCGGCGTGAGATCGATCGGCGGCTGGAGGCATTGAAAAGCGAGCTCTCGGTGCTAACGCGCGTACCGGAGCATACTGCGGAGGAAGACTGAAAATATAGGCAGGCTGGTGGCTGGTTCGCGCGTATCATCTGACCCATGGACGAGGGGGGGTAGAACGGCTCGTATCGGCAGGTGCCGGCCACGCGGCTTCCGTTTGTGAGAGGGGAGGCCGTTATCGATCTGGCCGTCCTCACGATCCGGCATCCCGATCGCGTAGTTCGCGCCAGCTATGGAGCGCACGATGGATCGCGGTGGCATTCCCGAGGACGGCGAAGAGGACGAGCACGATATCGAAGACCGTGAACGCGACGCTGCCTACGCTGAGCTGGTAGAGCGCGGGATCGAACGAGCGTACCCACCCAGCGCCGTTGTTTTGGATATATTGGACGCGATAGACGATCATCTGCGCGAGGGGGGCGAGGGTGAGGATCACGAGTCGCTCGGCGCGGCCGAGCACGCCGCCATAGTTGCGCTTGCACCCCACCGCCTGTGCCTGCGTGCCGAGATAGGAGGTGAGAAGCACGCCGACGATGGCGAGTACGCCGATCTCGGTCGAGCTGCACAACGCGCTGCTGAGCACGATGCCGACGAGGATGAACATATCCGCATAGCGGTCCACGAGATGGTCGAGGAAATCGCCGGCGGCGGAGGTCTCACCGGTGAGCCGCGCCACCTTCCCATCCAGTGCGTCGAAGAACGAATTGAGGAAGATCATCAGCGTGACCAGCGGGAGGAGGATGTACCAGCCGAGGTAGAGGAAGATACCGGCGAGGATGGCGAAGATGAGCGAGAACATGGTCAGCGTGTTGGGATGGAACCGAAGGAACGGCTGGGCGACGCGCACGAGGATCGGTTCGACCCGGTCGCGGTGCTCGTTCAGTACCACGCAAGGACCTCCTCGGACCAGTCGGTCCGCCCCGGTCGGTGCTGCGCGCGTGTCTCAGCATCGCCGCGGAGGATCGCTTCCACCGTATCGGCCACCGCCTCCGGCGCGCGGTCGGTGGTATCGATCTCGAAGAGATCGCGTTCATTATGCCGCTTGAGCGCCTCTATGAGGATGGTGTCCACCGCCTCCGCTTCGAGGTTCTCCCGGATCTTATCCTCGGTATAGCCGCGTGGTGCGAGCCGTTGGGCCAGTGCGCTCGGTGCGGCGCGGAGGACGATGATGAGATCGACGCGGAGGAGATGCGAAAGGTGTCCGTCGATGACGACCCACTCCCCCTCGGCACCGCTGTCCGATGCATATTCGCGTTGGAGAAAAGCGTCGAGCGCGTCGAGGTCGGGAACATAGGCGTCGTACTCGGCCTCGTACGTTTCGATCAGCCCCTCTGCGTGCATGGTCGCGTTCAGGTCGACGGTGCGGTAGCCGCGCTTTTCGAGGATCGACACGGTGCGACTCTTACCGGTGCCCGGCGTACCGGTCAGCGCCAGGAGCATAGGGGAAAGTGAGCCATGCGGCAATTAACTACTTTTCGGTCGGAGAGCGCCGTACGGACCGGTCCGGATCGACGCGGTGGAGCTGCGGTGAGCCGGGCTCGCGATCGGGCTCTGTTCGGGCTGTGCCCATGCCACTATTTAGCTTTAACCCGGAAAGTATACATAGTTGAACGATACGGCGGCGGCGAGGAATGGGGATATGCAACGCTCCACCTCTCCCGCCGGTGGTGATGCCCAGCATGACATGGCACAGCATTATGTAGCGTGGTACGGTATGATATGGTGTGGTATAGTGCGATATGGTATGGCATAGTGCGATGTAGCATGGCATGGCGCAGTATGGCATGATATGGTGTGGTACAATGCGACATGGTCTGGTATGGTCCACTCATTGACCCGTTCTTTCTTGCGCTCGCCAGATCCACCGTTCTCACCGTCCATGGAGCCGATGGAGTTAAGTCGAGTCGAGTTGGAGGGGGCGATGAAATATGCCGGCGGGGACCGGTTCGGGCTCAGCAATGGTCGGTCATAGGGCGTCAGCGGCGTCGGCAATTTTTAATGATTGAACGTTGTTCTGATAAAGCGCTCGACCGTATCTGCGCATCGAGCATACACGAACTATGCACAACACCTCGCATGCGAGTGCGGGGGGAAGGTATTCCGAGAGGAGGGATATCTCTACTGAACCGTATGTAACCCTCCCATTTATTTCAGAACACCTCCCGAGCTGGAGAATGTATCCACGGGCGATTTCTGAGGTGGTCCCAATGAAGACGAGCGCGGCCAGAGATACGAGACCGTCGAACGCTAGTATCCTCCCCATGATCCTCCTTTCACTCTTCGTCCTGATCGTCCTGATCGTCCCGATGGCCACTTTCGGCGCAATGGCACACGATGCCGGGTCGAACGAGACTGTCCTGTTATTGTCGCCGCGGACGGTCGAGGGTGATCCAGCTTCCGCCCCCGCCCCCGCCCCCACCTCCACACTGACCCTGACCCCCAGTCCCGGCGAAGAAATGG
>CAZSUE010000082.1:0-11153 GCA_964609045.1 uncultured archaeon
CCCCTTCCGCACCGATCTGTCGATCGCGGTCGGCCCAGCCCGCATCCACTGCGGCCCGTGACGCGCCCGCCACGCCTCCGAGCGCGTCGGCGAGCTGTTCGACGAGCGCGAACCCGTCCTTCGATCCGACGCCGCCACCGCCACCCACGACGATCTTGGTATCGGCCAAGGTCGGTGCGGGCGGTTCGACCGGTGTCTGTTCGAGTAACTTCGTCCGTGCGTCGTCGGCGTCGAGGTCCGGTTCGAATTCCTCCACGGAACCGGTGCGCATCTCGTCGGTGTACGGGGTGCGCATGGCATCCGGTACGAGCGTGACGATCTGCGGTCGGAGCTCGGGAATCTGGACATTGAAGGTGATCTGTCCATCGTAGACCTCGCGGGTGACCATGAGGAAACCCTCGAACTCGTCGTATTCGAGCTTGATACCGTTGGAGATGTAACCGGTATCCAGCGCGGCCGCCAGGGCGGGTGCGAGATCGAGCCCGTTGCAGGTGGCGCCGAGGACGACCGCCTTCGGGTTCTGCTCCTCGAAGAACTGTTCCAAACTCTTGACATAGAGATCGGTCTGGTAGGTCTCCAGTAGTTCGTGGCGGAGGAGGTAAACGATGTCCGCACCGGACGCGATGAGCGTTCCGGTGGTCTCCTCGAGCTCGTCGGCGCCTGCGGTAGTGGGTATTGCGACCTTCACGCGCTCGCCGGAGAGTTCTGCGACATCGCGCAGTGCACCGATCGCCTGGAGCGTGACCGGTGTGACCGCGCCGTCGTCGAGTTCTGCGAGAACCCAGTAGTGGAGCGGCCGATCGTGCGACCCCTCTTCTGCGGCGGACTCATCTTCCGTGTCCGCCCCCAGCATCATATACATACTTAAGTCGTCATCCATGGTTTAGCCCCCCCGCTCGATCAGGTTCTTGTTCTGTAAGCGTTTGATCACCGTGCCGACGAGATTCGCCACCGGTTCGTCCTTCAGCACCTCGCCAGTGCTCTCTTCTTCGACCTTGGAGAGCCCTTTGTAGGCGATGCGGACCGAGTCCTCGGCGTTAAAATCGTCGTCGAGATCGAGGTTTTCGAGGGACCAGACATTGACCTCGCGCTCATGATACGCGTCATAGATCCCCGACGCCGAAGGATAGCGCGGCTTGTTCGCGGTGCTATCTACGGTGAGGACCGCCGGGAGCGGTACTTCGAGCCGTTCATAGCCTTCGTCCGTGCGCCGTCGGACCTCGATACTATCGGGGTCGTCCTCGTCCGGGATGGTGACGGCTTGGACCATGGTCGCCTGCGGCCGCTCGAGGAGATGCGCGATATAGGGGCCCACCTGCGCGCCGTGCGAGTCGGCACCGTGCGCACCGCTGATCACGAGGATATTGGTGAGCGATCGCAGCCCACTGGCGAGAATGGTCGCCGTGGTCCATGCGTCGGCTTCGTCGAACGCGCTGTCGGAAAGGAGGAGCGCCTCGTCCGCGCCCATGGCCAGTGCTTCGCGCAGCGCATCCTCGGCAACCGCATGGCCCATGGTCATGGCGGTGACGATATAGCCGGTGGGGTCGGTGGCCTTGATCTGCATCGCCACCTCGATCGCGTTCTTGTCGGTGGGGTTGATGATCCGGTCCGCCTTCTCGAAGTTCAGCTTGCCGCTCTTGCGATCCACCGCCACCTTGCCTGGCTCGGGGACCTGCTTGACGAGGACGACGATCCGCTTTGCATCGTCGGTCATTTAGAGCACCCCCTCACGATGAATGAGATCACGTGAGATGATCAGTCGCTGGATCTCGTTGGTACCTTCATAGATACGAAGGATGCGGCTGTCGCGGAAGGAGCGCTCGATCTCGCCGCGGCCGGTATAGCCCATGCCGCCCATGACCTGAATGGTGCGGTTGACGCAGTCGTTCACGATCTCCGAAGCCGCCGCCTTGACGATGGCCGCATCGCGTGAGACCGACTCGCGGATATCGCGCGGAACAGACTCGCCGCGCATCCGCATATGGTTGAGCCGTTCGAGCTTGATCGCGGTGTGGTAGGTCATATACTCCGCGGGCCTGATCTCGATGGCCGAATCGGCAAGCATCCACTGGATCGCCTGCTTGTTTGCGAGCGGGCGCCCGTACTGCTTGCGCTTGTTCGCCCACTGTGTGGCGAGCTGCAGCGCACCCTTGGCACCACCGAGCGCGCCGGCGCCGAGGATGATCCGCCCCTCGTCGAGCACTGAGAGCGCAACGATCAGCCCTGCGCCGAACCGTCCGATGATGTTCTCTTCGGGTACGCGAACATTGTCGTAGATAAGCTCGGAGGTCTTCGACGCCCGGTTGCCCATCTTCTCTTCGATCACACCGACGGAAAAGCCCTCGGTGTCGGTGTCCACGATGAACGCGGTGATGCCGCCGTGCGCACCGAGCGTCTTATCGGTGACCGCCATTGTGACAACGGCGTCGGCGACCTTCCCGTTGGTGATCCACTGTTTCGTACCGTTCAATATGTATTCGTCGCCGTCCTTGACCGCCGACATCTGGAGATTGCCGGCGTCGCTGCCCGCATTGGGCTCGGTCAGCGCGAACGCGGCGATCCACTCGCCGGAAGCGAACTTCGGGAGATAGCGTTCTTTCTGTTCTTTGGTCCCATAGAGCAGGATCGGCGTCCCGCCGATACCGTTCTGCACACCGAGGATCTCACCGTGCGACGCGCAGCCCGCTTTCGAGAGCTCCTCTTCGAGGATACAGAACTCGGTCAGTCCAAGCTCCGAGCCGCCGTACTTGCGCGGGACCATGATGCCGGTCAACCCGGCCTCCGCCATTTTCTTGAAGTCGTCCATGGGAAAATGTTCCTCACGGTCCAGCTCCTTGGTCTTCGGCCGCAACTCATTGTGTGCGAAATCTCGCACCATGCGACGAAAGAGCTGTTGTTCTTTCGTAAATTTGAACTCAATAGCCATAAAATTCCTCTAGGTTCGTTGATGATGAATAAAAAGAAAAAGGGAAAAGATAAGAGAATCTCCATGCAATATCCATGTCGCAGCATCGAGCCCAATGGCCGTCGGATCTGGACACAGGTTCAGAAGTCAAAAGGTCACATCGCCCCGAACGGGCTGGTTGTTGGGAGTGATGGTTCACTATTGACCAGATCGAATGCATGGAGAAAACACCGTGACCGACGCCGGAAACGATGCCCTATCTCTCATGAGCACTTTTCACCGCCAGGCGTCGGTGCGGTGGCGTCTTCGATATCAGTCTTAATTTATTTCCCTTGGAATTTCGGCCGGCGCTTCTCGATGAACGCGGCGATGCCTTCCTTCAGGTCCTCGGACTCTGCGATATCGAGGAAGCAGTCGGCCTCGTGGGCGAGCGCATCCTCGATATCGTTGATCTGCAGTCCTTCGTTGATCGCTTTCTTCGACGCTGCCACGGCGATCGGCGACGATTTCACCATGATCTTCCGGGCGATATCCTGCGCTGCGCGGAGCTCTTCGCCGTCGGGGACGACCTTATTGACGAGCCCGATCCGGAGCGCCTCCTTGGCGGAGATCATGCGTCCGGTGAAGATGAGATCCTTCGCGATGGCCGGTCCGACGAGCCGCGAGAGGCGTTGCGTACCGCCATAGGCCGGGATCAATCCGAGATTGCACTCCGGCTGTCCGAACTTGGCGCGATCCGAGGCGATACGGATATCCATGGCCATCGCCATCTCGTTCCCGCCGCCGAGCGTCATCGAGTTGATCGCGGCGATCACCGGTTTCGACATCTTCTCGAACTTGATGAAGGTCTCGTGCCCCTTCTCGACGAGTGCGCGACCCTCTTCCTCGGCGTTCTCGCTCTGGATGATCTCGTTGACCTCTTTGATATCTGCACCGGCGACGAAGGCGTAGTTGCCCGCACCGGTAACGATGACCGCTTTCACTTCATCGTCGGCCTCGAGCTCGTCGGCGCATTTTCCGATCTCGTCGATCAGTTGCTTGTTCAGTGCGTTGACCGGCGGGCGGTTCAACGTCATGATCCCCATGCCTTTCTCCTTTTTCACATTTATAAATTCATAGTCGTATGCCATGAAATATCTCTCCCTTAGTTGGTTATATTGTTCGTTTGGTTCGATTCGGTTCGGTTCCGATCCGATCCGATCCCACCGGTTCCGGTCAGACCCGATCGATTCTTGTTCCTCTTACTCTTGGTTCACTATCCGGCGGCGAGCCGCTGCCGGAAATGATCGTAAAGTTGTTATTGGGTTTCAAGTTCAAATTCGAATTCAAATTCGAATGTGTGCGATGTGCTTTAGACACCCCACATGAGTTCCTCTTCTTCTTCGTCCTCTTCTTCCTCGGTATACTCGAAGAACCCGCGACCCGCTTTCTTGCCCCAGTAACCGGCATCGTAGAGCTTCGAAACGATGATCGGCTTGCGCTTGCCGAGGTCGCCGTACTTGTCCTGGATATTCTTCTGGGTATGATAGAGGATGTCGATGCCAACGAAATCCGCCAGTTCGAGCGGTCCCATGGGATGCCCGAGGCCGGACTTGATGGCGATATCGATATCGGCGGGCGAGGCGATGCCCTCTTCATAGCAGCAGAACGCCTCGTCGAGCATTGCGCCCAGGATACGGTTCACGAGGAAGCCCGGGCACTCCTTGACCTTGATGGGGACCATATTGAACCGATGGTTCCGCAGCGTCTGCGCCCATTCGATGACCTCCTCGACGGTCATCGCCGATGTCTGGATGCCGGGTATGACCTCGATGAGCGGGAGCGTGTGCGGCGGGTTGAAGAAATGCATCCCGATGATCTTATGCGGCCGCTCACAGCTCGCCGCCAGTTCGGTGACCGGGAGCGCACTGGTATTCGTTGCAAGGACCACATGCCGCGGCGTCGCGTCCTCGAGCTCCTTGAATATCTTTTTCTTGATCTCCATATTCTCCACGGCGGCCTCGATGACGATGTCCACATCCTCGAAATCGTCGTAGCTGAGCGTGGGCTTGATCCTGGACATGATCCGTTCTGCGCGCGCTTCGTCGACCTTGGGCTTCAAGTACTTGCGGATCGGTTCCTTCTGCTCCTCGGTCAGCTCGAGACCGTAGTTCTCGATCCGCTCGATCTCGTTGTCGGCGCGATTGAGATGGAACTCCAACGCTTCGTCTACCGCGTTCTTTATATTCTTCATCCCTTTATCGAGACATTCCTGATCGATGTCCTTCATGACGACCTCAAGATTGTTGAACGCCATGATCTCTGCGATCAATGAGCCCATTGCACCTGCACCGATGATCCCGACTTTTTCTACAAACATCATCTCCCTTCCTGGATTACTTGTTGGCTGAGAAAATAATTCCTACGGGGCATAGTAATTTTGGTTTTTAAAGGTTATGGTCGGTGTGGCATCCTACCCCTTCCTGCCGCATCCTACCTCGACGGTTCTGAGCTTACATCGGCGCCCATTGCAACATCGAGACATATATTCGCATGCTGTTTTGTTCCACACCAAGCCGGATATTGGCCGATGGCTCCACCGTTCGTTCCCTTCGTTCTCGCTCATGTCCCGCGCCACCCCGTCGGCGGAGCTGACCACTTGCGCGGGTCGCGTGGACGGACGGCGTTCGGCGCACGTAGAGCAAAAGTGTGCGAGGTAAACTGCGCCCCATGCTATACTAAACTGTCCTATTTTATCCTATCCTACACCATACTATTCTATCCCACCTTACCCAACCCCCTCCTATCTTATCTTATCCTATCTAATCCTATACGGCAATGTACTATACTATACTATACTATGCTACACTATACTATACTATACAGTTCCGCGCGGTACTGTAGTATACTATATGAGATAGGCGATGAGGAAAAGGAACTGGAGCGTTATGAGAAGCCCGTACATATGCTTCCAGACCGGCGAGTTCTCGAACTTCGCGTCCTCGACGGCGGGCACCTTGTAGAGGAGATAGATGATATAGGCGCCCCATCCAATAAGCACCGAGATACCAAGCGCCTTTGGGGTGAGAACATTGGACATTATGGCCAGAGGAATAAAGACGAACGGGAGCACGAAGAACGGTGCGGAGAGATGGACCGCACGCTTGAGCCCGTATGCCACCGGTAACGTCCGCGCCCCGAACCGTCGATCACCTTCGATATCGGTGAAATCCTTGGTGGTGATGGCGCCGATGAGGAAGACGGCGAGCGTCCCGCCGATCACCCACGGTAACGGATAGAACGGGCTGCCAAAGATCGACCATGCGGCGATATAGCCGAGGCAACCGCGTGCGAACGCGATGGAGAGGTTCGCGACCCAGAGCCGTTTTTTCAGCCGCAGCGGTGGGATAGAGTAAAAGATCGTGATGAGGATGAGTGCGCAGACGAAGGTGCCAAAATAGATATTGAGTATTGTGGCACGCAAGAGTGCGATGAGATAGAGGATCCATGCGATGGTCCGTGCCTCGTCGGGGCTGACCATCCCTTGCGGTATCGGTCGATACGGTTTATTGATCCGATCGATGGAGAGGTCGTAGACCTGATTGAGCGTGTTGCTCGCCGCGTTCACCATCATCAGCGTGCTGACACCGTAGATGAGCGTGATGAGGTCGAACGCACCGTTCTGTTGGAGCGTCGGGTCGGCGACGATGGCGAGGAGCGCGCCGGAGATGCCGCCGATCATCGGCGCGAGGAGTGTGAACGGCCGTACCAGGTCGATATACGCCCGCAACTTGCGCGGGGCCAGGGTAACCTTCTCGTACGGCTCTTTCGAAAAGATCTTGGGCATCGGACGGTGATCGAAGATGGGGTAGAAATAGGTTCGGGGTCCTCATGTCACCTCGTCCGAGATTTGAAATGCAGTAGTCGGATGGATGCAGCCATGCAGCCGATCCGCCAGGCAACCATGCAACCATGCATCGCGCCAGCAGGAAGAAAGTCGATGGCGGGGGTGTCAGCCAAATTGCGTCGCGTATAGTGGATGTCGTTATGAGCGCTGCCGCTTGAGCCGAACGGCGAGGATCGCTGCAACGCCGATAAGGGCGAGAAGGACGATGACCGCGCCGAGCATCCCGCTCCCGCCGAGCATACGGGTGAGCCGACCAATACCACTAAACCCGTCCTCCGTCTCATCCGACGGTATCGTCGTTCCCCCGCCCCCATCAGTACCGTCATCGTCGGGCCCGGCACCGTTATCGTCGGCCTCGGCTCCCGGTTCGATGCCGATAGTGACCTGTGCAGTACTGCTCGCGCCGTATGCATCGGTCACCCGAAGTGTGATCGTAACATTCCCGACCCGATCGTAGCGATGGGTCACGATCATTTTCTGGTGCTCGAACGCGCCGTCGGCGTCACAGTCCCAGGCATAGTCGATCGTATGTGCGTCGGGGTCGGACGAACGACTGGCATCGAAGCTGACGGTCGTCCCAACCTGGAACGACTGGTAGGGGAGTGGTGTTACGATCTTGGCCAGAGGGGCGCGGTTCGCATTGACGGTAATATCATGCCAATACCGCCCGACACCTCCCTGCGGATCGGTCACGGTGAGCGCGACCCTGTGCACCCCGACGGTCTCGAACGTGTGCTCGATGATCATACCATGGCGCTCGGGAGCATCATCGCCGTCGAGGTCCCATGCATATTCGAGCGCGTCACCGTCGGGGTCTTCACTGATGGCTGCGTCAAATAGTATTGTGTCGCCGACGATGATGTGCGCGCCGTCCACCGGATCGGGCTCGACCTCGAACGCAGCCTGCGGGAAACGGTTGACGAACACGATACACCTATCACGATCCGTGGCACCGTCCATATCCTCCACTTGGAGTGTGACTGTCGCCACTGTACTGCCGGTCTCTGCGATCATCGCCTCGGCATTGAAGGTGTGATTGACCACCGCGCCGAGCGCATCGAACATTCCGTCGTTGTCGAAATCCCATGCAAAGGAGCGCAACGCGCCATCGGGGTCCGTACTCTGGCTCCCGTCGAAGACCACCCGCTCTTTGTCGTTGATCGTCCGATCGTCGCCGGCCACTGCACGCGGCGGATTGTTCTTCGGGTTCACAGTGATCTCGCAATTATCGCGATCCTCGCCGCCCAGTTCGTCGCGTACCATGAGCGTCACGCTATAGGTACCCGATCTGCGGAACCGATACTCCACCGTTGCACCCATGAGGTCGTAGGCGCCGTCCGTGCCAATATCCCAGAGATACTGAAGTGTATGCAGATCTGCGTCGTAGGAGGCGGTCCCGTCGAGCCTAACCGGGCTATCGACGACGACGGTCTGGTCCTCGCCCGCATTGGCGTGGGGTACGGTATTGACCGTCAAATTCACGATGGTCTGAGCCTGCGCACCGCGGCTATCGTGGACCACGAGCGTGATCGCATGCCGTCCGGCGGAGAGGAGCACCAGCACCTTCGGTCCCGTGCCGAGCATGCCATCGAGAGAGGAGGTCCAGGTATAGTCCAGCGCGTCGCCGGCGATATCGTAGGATCCGGAGCCGTTGAGACGGATCAGTGTCTCGGGCGAGAAGAGCGCGCCGTCGGCCGGTGCGCCGATGCGCGCCACCGGTGCGTGCTGGGGGCGATAGACCTCGATCTCGACTGTTGCGGATTGCGTCCCATTGCGATCGTCGCGCACCTCGAGCACGATATCGTAGGTGCCCGGGTCGAGGATGGTGGAGAATGTGGAAACCGACGCGAGCGGTTCATTATCGACGCGCCAGCGATAGTGAACGATGGAACCGTCGGCGTCGCTCGAGCCGGTGGCATCGCACCGTATCGGCTCGGTGGAGGGGTGTCGGCCGGACAATGGCGCGGCGATGACTGGTTGTGGAAGCGCGTTATGGTCGATCGCGAATACCTCACCCACCACCGTGGCGCTATGGTTATAGGTTCGGCCATCGTCCGCGGTGATGCTGAGGCGGTAGTTGATCCCCTCGTCGAACGCAGAACAGTTCCATTCCATCGCTCTCGTTTCGTGTATTGTCCCGAGGCGGTGCGTGAAGTGGAGCCCCCCGTCCGCGCTGAGCCAGAGCTCAAAGGTCAGTGGATCGCCGTCCGCATCGGCGGCGGACCATCGGATCGGCACCGCCCCGTCGACCACTGCATTTGCAGCCGGTGAGAGGATGGAGAGCACCGGCGCGCGGTTCCTCGCGTCGGGATGGTTCCAGATCGTGAACGACGCGGAATGGATGATCGCGGTCCCGTTCTCACTGGCGTTATGGCCGTCTGTGGCTTCGATCAGGAGGTGATAGCTATGGCCGTTGGGCCAATCGAGGGTATCGAGATGGAACTCGCGCACATCGCCCAGAAAAGCAACGGGAGTGTAGTTCGCGCCGCCGTCGGCGCTGAGCGAGAGGGTGAACGCGAGCGCATCGCCGTCAGCGTCCCTCGCCTGCCATCGTATCGCCGTCTCACCGCTGAGGTTCGCACCGGCGTGGGGCGCGATGAGGGAGAGCGTGGGGGCGTGGTTGATCGGCGGATGCGCATTGGCGATGGCGAACGGTCCGGCGCTGACGGCGGTGGCGCTGTTATTTGCACTACAGGGGTCGCGGACCGTGACCGCCAATATATAATGGCTGCCGTTCCCGAACTGGTTGGTATCGAGCTGCCAGGAGGACGCGCCCGACACGGTGGCGATATGATGGGGGAAGGTGAGGCCATGGTCCGCGCTGAGCGTGATGGTGGCGATGAGCGGGTCGCCGTCGGGGTCCGAGGCGCTCCAACGCAGCTCCGTGGTCCCAACGAGTACATCGCCGGCGGCGGGTGCGACGATATGCACCGACGGCGCGCGGTTGAACACCGTGATCGTGCCTGTCCAGTTCGTCTGGAAGTGGTCGTCGCTCGCCGCGATCCTAAGATGATACGAGCCGGGCGTATCGGGGCTCTGGAACGAGACGGTAAAGCTCCCATTCGCGTCCGTGCATGTGGTGCGTTCGAGGACGAAGACACCCGTTCCGTTGGTCAGCGTGAGGGTGATACTGGCATTGGCACTGACACGATCGTTATCGTAGCGGAGGTCGCCTCGGATATCGCGCGGGGTCGCGCGGTGCCAGCTCGTAGACATCCCCTCGATATCCAGCGCGAGGGCGGTGGGATACTGGTTCATGATCTCGATCGTGCGAACAACGGGCGTGGAAGTGAGGGTGCTGTCGGATGCGCGTAGCCGTATCGTGCATGGACCGTTCCCTTCCTCGAGGCCCCACTGATATGTATCGAAGAGATAGCTCCAGTTCACCGTTCCACTGTGGCTGCCGTTCATAAGGACGGCTTGCGTCCAACCGGTATCGTTGATATTGATCTCCACCGCATGGATCTCATGTCCCAGTTCCATGGCCCATGCCGCGCCGTTGAGCGCGATAGTGTCGTTGACCACCGCGCCGGCCGAAGGTGCGGTGAATGCGGCGCGCGGCCGCAGCTTACCGCGGCGGATGCTCTGCACCTCGACATCGTCGATATAGAACCCGGCATCGGTGATGGCGACATTGGATATGAGCCGGAACCGAAGGAGGATGAGCTCGCCGACATAGGGCGAAAGGTCGAATCGTGCATCGGTCCACCCGAAGCTCGAGCCCGAATATCCGCGCCCAGAATCGGTTTCCATGTAAGACGGTCCGCCGGTGGGCGAAAGGAGCGACCAGCTCTGCCCAATATCGGTGGAGACCTCGACGCGTGCGCAATCGCGCCCCTCGTCCAATGCGAAAAAGAGCGCGCATTTGAGCTCGGCGTCCTCGATATCGGTCATCGAGATGGGGCTGGCGGTGACGACAGAGCAATCGGAGAGCGGATAATAATCGCCGTCGAGGTTCGTCCCCCAGCATCCTTCACCACTGTTCGCCATATACGGCTCGGTGGCCGGTTGGCCCATCTCCCAGCTTTCCAGTCGACCGTCGGTATACCAGTTTTCTTCGTCGCTTTCCATACCGTCGGCAAAGAGGAGGATGCGAGTGGAAGTGGTCACGGAGAGGTCGTCGAAATAGAAGCCTTCGTAATCGCGCAGTTCGTCGTCAGTGATATATTCGAACTTCAGCTTGATCCATTGATTGCGGTAGGCGGTGAGGTCGAGGACCGCCTCGCGCTCCCAGTACGATGTCGTGGGCGTCCATATCGGCGTCCATTCCCAGTCGCTTTCGAGGGTGGCGAGCAAGAGGGTGATGGTATCGCCGGCCCAGTACGAACGGAACCGGCCGTGGAACCGCAGCTCGGAGCAGAC
>CAZSUE010000082.1:11163-11709 GCA_964609045.1 uncultured archaeon
CAGACGGTTGGATCGAGAAGGAACGATTCGCGAAGGGTGATGCTCGTCTCGATCGAATCGCCCGCACCGGAAAAGTAGCTGTAGGAACCGCTATGGACCCAATCCTCGCTCCGCGAAAAGCCGTCCAGCGTCCAGTTCGCACCGGGTGGCTGTTCGGCATCCTCGTAGAACGCACGCTCGACCGACGGTAATGCAACCTCCGCGCGGTTATTGGCGGTAATATTCTCGCCCGGAAGCGCGGCGACACGCACCGCCAGTGTGTATTCACCGGTCATTGGCGCCGCCCATCGGAACGCGAACGACTGCGTGGTCAAGCTCGGGAGCGACCCGATATGACGACTCGTCATCACGACACCGTTGATGGTGAGGTCGACGGTAATGTTAAATTCGTCACTGTAGCCGTGGTTCTCGATGGTGAAATTATACCACTGCGACGCGTTGACCAGGGTGTGATCGTGGCGGGTGTCGAAGTGGACGACGAGATCGTGCGCCTCGCTGATGAACTCCTCGATCGTTAGGTAGAGCCACCCTTCCTTCCCGTCCTCG
>CAZSUE010000083.1:0-11578 GCA_964609045.1 uncultured archaeon
CCTGTTCCCCAACCTCCCGTTCCCCTGTCTTTCATCCCAATTCAGTATCGACCATTAATTCCACCCGAGCGAGTAGATCTCGATGGTGCCCGCCTCCGATTGCGCGTCGTCGCGCGCGACCCATGCAACGAGCCCGTCGTCCATGGCGATCATCGGCAGCGATGGATAGTCCGGAAAGATCGTCCCGGCGTCCGTTCCATCGGCGGCGAGCGCGCTGAGGTTCCACACCAACCCAGATGTCCGGTTGAAAAGGATTGGGAAGCTATCGAACACAGCCCCATCATCTTTCGACGAATAATAGAGCATCACCTCGAGCGCGAGGACACAGTCCCCGTCGAGGATCGGCGTCAATTGCTCGAACGGGCCGGTAGCCAGCGAGCTGATATTCCCGTAATCTTGCGCCGCGGTCGTATTCTGGATGAAGAGTTCGTCGCCGAGCCAGGGGAGATGCGACGACCAGAGGAGCGTTTCGCCATCTGTATCGAGATCCCAGGGAAGGTGCGGCCCGCTGTGGTTGAGGAACTCATACGGCGTCTGCGCGGTGGGGTCACCACCCGCGACAATATCCCATGCAGAGATGATCGACCGATGACCCGCTTCGTACGGCCAGCCGTTTTGGCTGCGATCCGTCCGCTCGCACCAGATCACCCGCGTCGGTGTGACGGCGATATCGGTGATCTGGACCGCGGTTCGCGAGATGTTCGCGATCTCCGTCCCGCCCGCGCCGTCGGTCCAGTTCCAGACATGGACCGTCATATTGAAGATCGAGCGCCGCTTGTCCAGGGTCTTGTTGAGCGTGACATAGGCGACGATATCGCCATGGACGGCGATCGGCGGGTTCCTACTATTGAAGCTCGCGTTCGTAGGGCTGCGCCAGATTTCCGTGGAGCTCGATGCGACGACGACCCGCGCACCGGCATCGGTCTCGTTCCATTCGAGATAGGCCAGCGCGTCGCCCTCTTCGTCGAGCGTGGGATGGGTGAGGTTGTGGTCCGAGGAGACATTGTCCCATGTGATACCCCCTCCATCGTCCACCGTCATGATGTGGAGTTCGGAGCGATCGTCGGCGGTACGGTTCGACCATGCGATCCGGTTCGCCGCCGCGTCGAGCTGGGTGGGCACACCGGAGAACGGTATGCTGGCCAGCGGTGTGAGATGCGGTTCGTTAACCGCTAGCGTCACGGTCGTGTTCGCGGTCGCCGTATTGCCCCAGCTGTCGGTGGCGCTGAAGATGAGCGGATAGTCGCCCGCATGCTGACCGGTGACCGTGATCGTGCCCTGATAGACGCTTGAGCTTGGTGCGGACGCCTCGAGGAGGAGCGTGGTCGCGCCCAGTGCGGAGGCGTCGCAACGCACCGCGGTGATCGAGGCGCTGTCAGTTACGCTGCACTCCACCTCGAACTGTGTTCCCGGGAGGACCGTGGTACCTGTCGAGGGCGTCATCGCGCTGATCGCGGGCGGCGTGGTATCGCGACCGGTGGGATCGACGAAGACCTCGAGCTCGAGCGCATGCAGCCGGACCCTCCCCGCGCTCTTGGCGTTGACGCGTATCGGAACATGGATATAGCCGTCCACCGCATCAGCTTGGTGCGTGCGGAGATAGTCGTTCAGCTCCGCGGCGAGCGTATCGCCGGCGAGCGTTCCCGTGCGCTCGTACGGGAGCCGCGGGCGATAGAACTCGACGCGCGCGGTGGGCGGTGGGAGATAGGTGAACGCGGCGCCGGCGCCGAGCAGCGACACTGACATCGAGCTGCCGGCCAAGGCGCGGCCGTTCGCGCCCTCGTCGCTGGTCGCGAGTCTCGAGGCTGGCGTTTCTTGATCATAGAAATTATAATAGTAGAAGCTCCCGCCAAAGAGCACGTGCCACCAGAGCATGGTATTATCGGCGATGACGAGCTCGTCGCCGTGCCAATCGAGCTTGCTCGGCGCCGCAAAGCCCCCATGGTCCCATGGCGTGTCGATAGTGAGCCCGCCGCCGATACTGGTGAGCGTTCCGTTGGACGGGTTCGCGTCGTCCGTTTCGGGGGTGATCGAGTGGACCAGCCCGTTGGGGAAGCTGTCGGCGATGACGAACCCGTCCCCGCCGTTTTGCGCCGCGATACCGGTGGGGAGATAGAGCGACAGGTTCTCGAGCATTTCGAGGTCGAAGGTATTGAAGAGCGTGGTATCTTCGAGGATACTGAGATTGATGCGCGTATCGAGTGCGCAGTTGGGTTGCAGCGGTGAGGAGGTATCGTACCGATAGCAACTGGCATAGGCGGTGACCGGCGGCGGCGGATCGTCATCGGGGTCGTACGAGAAGAGCTCGCCCATGGTTTCGAAGCCGGTGTCGATATGAGAGACCCAGAGCGTCCCGTCGGTGGCATCCACGGCGGTTGGCGTATAGAGCATATCCTCGAACCCGGCGCCGTCGAGCATCATCCCGTTGGGGCCGATCACCACGACCTTCCCGAACATGAGGAACCATGACCCCACGGCAAAGACATAGCCGTCCTCATCGACGCTGAGGTCGGTGACGATGAGCGGGATGGTCATATCCTCCATATTCTCCGTCTCGAGGAACCGCGTCTTCTCGATCTTTTGCGATGTGAACGCACCCAGCGGGTCGAGCCCGCCGGGGAGGGAGAGCGACTGATGCGCGTTGACCCAGACCGTCTCGCGGTAGCTGAGGTTCGCATCGTAGACCTCGATGCCGCTGACCAACGGCGCGAACGACGGGAGCCGTACATAGCCGAGATATTGTTGGAGATTGTAATTGGCAATAGAGATGTAGATCTTTCCCTCGGGCCCGATATCGACAGCATACGGATAGAACCGCATCCCCGGCCGCGACCGATCCTGTTCCACATCCGTCTCTAATGCTTGATCGAGCCCCAGCGACCAGTTCGCACGGTTCGCCTGTGGGACGATGCTCGTTTCGTACGCGAGCGCCGCGTCAAAGACCTGGACCCTCCCGAGGGTGGGGTCGGACGCAAAAAGGCGCCCATGTTCGTCCACGGCGATGTCCCAGATATTCTTGAAGCCCTTTTCGTCGAGGCGCCCTTCGTATGCCCACTCCCGCTCACTGTACTGATATGAGGCGGTTACCACCCGTTGTTTGAAGATGACCGGCGGCGGGAGCCGGATGTCGACGAGCGAGCCTTCCATCTCCTCGTTGAAATGACTCATATTGAATAACTGCGGCGCGAGTTCGGCGATGGGCGTGATCGATTCCGGCGCATCCACGATCATGACCCGCCCCGGGTCCATATCGGCGGGCGGTGCGGCGATGTCGTGGGGGAAGATGAGGGTGGAATCGCCGGGGGCGAAATACTGCTCGATATCGCTGAGGTTCATCCTAGCGAGGATCGGTTCGGAATGCTCGAGACGGTCGATATTATCGATATTGGTCAGGTCGAGCTCATAGCGATACGCGCCGCCGCCGATCCATCGCTCGGCGATGTAGAGGTCCGTATTATTGCCGTTGTGGTCCACACGGATGTCGACACCGCCAACGTTGGAACGATTGACCAAGGTCATGTTCGTGATATAGGTCGGAGCAGTATCACGATCCACAGCATCGATAGCGTAGAAGAGGACTTGTGGCTGGGGTTCATAACGCGGTGCCTTTACTTTATTGGAGAGAAGGGTGTGGTTCGTCACCACGAGATAGTCGTCGTCTACGGCGATACCGAGCGGGCCGGTATAGTCGAACTCGTGTTCGTTTGCTCCAAACGGGATCGTATGGCGATGGATCAGGTTCTGGTCGTAGATCTCGATGGAGCTGTCGAAGGTGACCAATAGATCTTCGCCAGAAGGGCTATCTCTGATCTCGAAATTATAATCGTTCCTGAGGATATAGATGAACCCGCTGTTGTCGACGGCGACATCGAGGTAGACCGGTACGGTGGCGCCGTCGATATCAATATTGCCGTCTTCATCCTGTCCGATCGTTGGCGTCGGCGATGCGAGGATCCGACCGCGATAATTGCCGTATTCGTCGAAGCGCTGGACGCTGCTCACCGGCAGCGGGAACTTGGAAAAGCCGTTGGTGGCGACATAGGTGTACTCCGCCGTGGCGTTCACTGCGAACGGCATCATATCCGCGTTCTGCATCTCGATGGTGCGTTGATGTGCCCCGTCGGCGTCGTAGACCTCCACGGTCCTCCCGAGCACATCTGCCACATAGCCATCTCCCGCATCGTCATAGGCCACGCCGAACGGCATGAAGAGCTGTGTGCCCACGGAGCGGTCGTAGAGGTAGGGTCGGGCGGGGTCGTGATCAGATGCGGTAGAGCGCCAATCGATATCGCCGTCGTTGCCGATGTCGATGGACGGGTTCTGCGGGTAGCGCCCGTCGTACATTTCGCCGGTGATACTCAACGCCGACGCAGAGTTCTCGGTGATGGCGGCATCCCTCGGCAAGCGCAATGAAGTGAGCTGCGAGCCGGCGTCGAAGAAGGTGAGGACCTCCTGGGTAAGCCCGGAGGCGAAGTTTTCGAGCGTAGTATAATTATTGATGATCTGCACGGTGACGGTGCCCATTTTCTCGTGCCCCGCGCGATCGGTCGCATTCAGGATCAGCGTGGCGTCAAAGAAGCTGTCGGTCGGCTCGACGCCGAACGCTTCGCATCGCCACTGGTTTGTCTCACCCACCTGCGCAAACGGGATGCCCGTGGCGCTCCTATTGATCGCATCGGCGTTGAAGAGCGTGACATTCGCCACGCCGGAGAGATCGTCGGTGATCGTTGCGCGCAGACTTATACTATCGTTCTTGGCCGCGAACCAGCCGTATTCGGTGATGTAGTTGTCCTGGGGATAGACGACCTCGATGGATGCGAACTGCGGCGGTTGCGAATCGGGCGCGGACTGCTCGATCGTGACGGTGCCGGTATAGAGGATCTTATCGGCGGGCTCGTACACGATGCGGACATAACAGGTATCCGACGGGAAGTTCTCGCCGAGGTCGTCGACTTGGTCCTCGCTGATGATGAGCGACTCGCCCGCTTCCCAATAGGTTGGGTTGCCGATAGGGGTCGTATCCCAGTCGTCGAGCTCGATAAAGGCGTCGCCGTCGGGCGAGGCGAGGACATTGAGCGTACTGATCGGTACTTCTCCGTCGGTCAATGTAATCGTAGCGATATTGTTATCCATATTCCAGTCGTCCATGGACTCGCCTGAGTTCTTCATCTCGAATACTGCGGTTGGGACGGAGACGCGACCGATACCGCCCTCTTGTGCGATCCCTGCGAGCCACATATAGAGCACCGCCGCGAGGATGATCACGATGGCGACGATGATGATCACCGCCACCAGCGGTGAGACCGACTCTTCATTCTTGATCGAGCGAAAATATCTGCGATACATAGCAATCCACCTTTGTTAGACACATCCATAATCTTTGGCGGTTGGCAGGATATAGCTTGATATGACACGACATGGTATGAGATGGCATGTTACCCGCCAACCCCAGGGGTCCAGAACGCACCCCTCCCATGTGGATGGTCGGACAATTATCGTCTATTATAAAAAGATGCTGGCCCGTTTCTGGAAGAGAGTAAAAATATGAGGGGATCGCCCGCATCCCTTTCGAACATTGAGTGGATTGGCACATCAATTTTCCGTCAAGATCAATAGGTTCTTTCGCCCTATCGCACATTCCCGACCATGGCCGTTTCCGATTCTCGCGACTTCGGGCTCGGTCAGTCGAACCAGCTTGTGCATCGCCGGCCCACTTCGCGCGCGTCGTCGAGTGCGGTGGGGTGCGCGGCGATGGCGTCCGTTTCGATACCGCGGTAATAGCGCCTCTCGCGGAGCGTAATATCGAGCGTCCAGAAGAGCGCGCGGACCACACGCTCGACGCCGTCGAACATCCCGTCGAGGGTCTGCCCGCCGGTACAGAGGAAAACGCCGTGGCGCTTTTTCGGGGGCGTCTTACCCTCATGCTGCATTTTCTCGACCCAGAGCGTCTGGCAACGGTCGATGATCGCTTTCAGGTCGGCGGGGAGGCCCATGAAATAGAGCGGCGAGGCGATGGCGATGAGCGGTGCGTTGCGAAGGAGCGGATACAGCCGTTCCATATCGTCAACATTGACACAGTGTCCGGGAGTTGCGCCACCACCGCTCGGCTCGCATCCGCCGCAATTTTGGCAGGGTGCGATATCGAGCCTGGCGGGGATGACGGTCTGGACGGCGAGGTGTGGCGCCGCAGCGTCCACCCCTTCGAGGAACGCGTCGAGAAGCTGGTTGGTGTTGCCACCACGACGGGGACTGCCCATGATGGCGAAGATGTCGGTATCCGTTCCCACAATTTCCGATGGTCGGTTGCTCGCCTGGTCCATCCTTATCACGCTCACTGTTGATATTGTTGTTGATGTCGATCCGTGGCAGCTCGTGCCAGCATGGCATCTTGGAGCCGGTGCCGCCGCCGATCCTCGAGTATCTCACCGACGATATGAACGCCGACGAGCGCGATGGCGACCCCTGCGGGAAATCCCGTAACGATCCGTAGCGGGTTGGTACTCGTATAAGAGGTGAGCGAATGGAGCGCCTGCAGCCCCCCGTCGATCACCATGGGCACAAACCCGACCAGCGCGCGTTTCTTACTGAATCTGATGCGGACGAGGGTCATCAGCCCGGTCCCGAAGGCGATGCCGAAATAGATGGCCATGCAGCGTGCACAAACGGGGAACTGGTTCCCGTTGAGTGCGATGGAGCGTTCCGGGAGCTGGTGGCAGGCGATGTCGCCGTAAATATAGACGATGCGCTGGGGAAGTGGGATCTCGTTGATAGTGGGTTCTTCCAACACGGGATTATCAGTACCCTGCACCGTCACATGGCTCCCTTGCATGAGCGTGAGCGGCGCAAGAATGAGGAGGAGGAGAAGGGTGCCGCTAATAAAAAAGAGAAGGAGTGCGCCGCGGTCGAGGTCTCGGCCGCGGCACCACTCCGAAAACGCCTTCGCCACACCGCCGTTTCGCATATGATCGTTAGGCCGATACGAACTCGGCACTGATCAGTATTGCGGTGGCTGATCCTGTTGCTGTTGTTCTTGCTGATTGTACTGCGGTGGCTGTTGTTGTTGCTGGCCGTACGGCGGTTGTTGCTGCTGTTGGCCGTACGGCGGATGCTGTTGTTGTTGCTGGCCGTACTGCGGTTGTTGCTGCTGTTGGCCGTACTGCGGTTGCTGTTGCTGCTGCTGGCCGTACGGCGGATGCTGTTGTTGTTGCTGGCCGTACTGCGGTGGCTGTTGTTGTTGTTGGCCGTACTGCGGTTGTTGCTGCTGTTGGCCGTACGGCGGTTGCTGTTGCTGCTGTTGGCCGTACTGCGGTGGACCGCCGGGGCCACCCATTGGCGGTTGACCGGGCGCGCCCATTCCCACTGGCTTGATCTTGCGGTCGCGGACATTATGGTATGTGCGGATATATGCGATGATGATCATGATCATCGCCACGATGCCGAGTGCGCTGGTAATGGAACTTGCGTTTCCGGCGAGCGCCGTACCTGCTTCTGAACCAAAGGTGAGACCACCGGTGAGCCCAGCGCCGGCGATAGTGAGGATGACCCCGAGGATCGTCCCGAGCTTCAATAGCTTCTTTTCCGCGTCGAGACAGATCTCGATGATGAGGAAATAGATGAAGAGATAGAGGAAGATCGAAAAGAGTGTCGAAAGGACGATAGTCGCGACTAATGCGCCAATACTGACGGACATTGCTACAGTGATCTGGATGACGAAAATGACAACCGCGACCCAGATGAAGATATTCGCTAATTTCACCTTTTCCGCGTGCTTTTCGCCAAATTCGTGTCGACCTTTATAGCACCGATGAACGCCGACGAGGAATAATATAAACGCTACCAATCCCACGATTAGAAATCCGCATCCGAGCCCCACAATCGCACCAACGGATCCCATCATAGTGTCAATGTCGCCGCTCAATACCGCCGAGATTGCAACTATCGCGATGATCAATGCAAGAGCGAGGAAAACGATGTATAATATGATCGCCCATGTGATATTTTTCAGCCCGGTCTCCGTCTTCAGCTCCATCTGTGCCGGCATCGGTGCACCCGGTGGATACTGTCCCTGTGGATACGGTGTCGCCATCCAATCACCTCTTAATTTAAAGGATCGTCGAGGAAAACTAATTAGTGTATAATAATGTTTGGGCATAAGAGCTCAAAAAGGCAGTTACCGATGGTCTGGAATGTTTTTCGCTTCGAACCATGCAACGGCGGTGCTCCACCCCTTTCACCATGGTCGGCGTTAGCGTTCCCATAACCGTCGGATCCATGCTCACATTCGCATCCGTAATCCTCTTTCCTCGTTGGTAGTATGCCATCTATACGATCTGACCCTCGAGAATCCCGCGCACCACTTGGCCCATGTCTGTATCAGGAGCCGAAGCGCTTCCTTCGCCAGCGACGTCGTCCCTACCTCTTCCTCGGCATCCTCCTCCTTTCGGCGAGCGCGGTCCTCATCGCCGCGCTCCTCGTTGGCGTCGTACCGCATCTCTCCGGGCCGCTCGTTTCGACCACACCGCTCGCCTTCATGCTTTGTGCCGCCGTCACCAGCGGTACAGCGGGCTATTTCCTCGCCTATGCACGCTATCAACCTCGGTTTGCGATCTATGAGGGGGCACTCTCCCTCCCGTTCGTCCCCACGCGGTTCTTCTCCCGCCCAGGTCACATTTGGTTGCGTTGGGAATGTGTCCATGCACTCCAGATCATGACCGACCGGGGCGGGCGTTCGTACGCGATCATCAAGCCCTATGGCCTCCGGCCCGCGGTGCGGCTCGAAAAACGCGATGTCGGCGCAGGCGCGTTCCCGATATTGGAACGATACCAGCGGCAATTGGGCTCGAAAGGTTCCTGGCTGTTCTCACCCTACGCCGATCGTGTCCGTGAGGGCTACACCGAGCACCGTATCACGCAACTCTTCGCCCAACGCCGCGCGGGTGCCGAGGGTTGTCGATCGGCCCATCGCTCGGCGGCGAACGAGGCGAATGCTGGTGGGTCGGGCGCGGCCCCGCCGCAGCGATCGTTCTGGACCCAGCACGATCATATCCGGCTGGGCGATGTGCAAAACTGGGTCGCTAGCGGGCGGTACTGGTCGAAACGCACCTACGGCTATTTCTCGCTCATCGCGTTCGGGATACTTTTCTGGCTCATCAGCGGGCGCGACTATTTCATCTATCCGCCATTCCTCCTCCTCACCGCCGTGCTCTTCCTCGGGCTCGTGGTCCCGTCGCTCTACGGTATCGGACTCACCATGCGCCGCGCGTTGCGTAACGCCGGCGGCGTGCTCAAATCCTACGATCACCAATGGCGGCTCCGAGGACTGGCCGATGGTGGTCTCAGCCGGCTCATCCACCGCATCAGCGCGTTCTTCGACGCGTATCACATCGAGCATCGTGTCCGCGACCAAGGGAGCCGGCTCAACGAGCAGCAGTTCGATTTCTCGCTCTCTCACGCGCATCTCGCCGTACGTGTCACGCTCAACCCCGCAACCATGATGGCGCGCGTCGCCATTGTACCGGTCGGGCTCGGCGCAGTACACCGTCAGCTTTGCGGCGCGCGCCAGTTCCCTATAGGTGACCGGGACGGCGCCGTCTCGATGTCGTTCCTCCAAGCCGCGTTCGACGAAATGTTCGAGCTCGAGCGTATCTATAAGGATCTGGAGTAGGGAGCGGTGTGCGGGGAGCGGTGTGCGGGGAGCGGTTTGCGGTGTGCGGTGTGCGGTGTGCGGTGTGTGCGAGGATGCAGATCGCGCTGGTTTGGATAGCCGATACTGAGATCAGATCGAGGATGACCATGGACGACCCAACGAACAGTGCCGGAACAGACCGGACAACGGACGAACGAAGCGCTCTGGAACATGCAATAGCGTCCGAAACGCGTTCGCCCCAGCAAGCGCTGACGACGCTTTCGAACCTGATCTGTGAATGCACGCTCTGCGCTTTGGCCGAGTCGCGAACGCAGGCGGTACTGGGATCGGGACGCGCCGACGCGCGATTGGTATTGATCGGCGAAGCGCCGGGCAAGAAGGAGGATGAGACCGGTGAACCGTTCGCGGGCCGCGCCGGGCGCATCCTCGACGAAGCGCTCGAGGGCGCAGATCTCGACCGCGACGCGATCTATATCACCAGCGTCGTCAAATGCCGACCGGAGAACAACCGTAACCCATATGTGGGCGAGATCCGGGCCTGTGCAGCGTACCTCGACGAGCAGCTCCGTATCATCGATCCGCCGGTGGTGGGGCTGTTCGGGAATACCCCATCCAAGGCGCGGTTGGGAAAGACCGGTATCACTTCGTTCCGCGGTGAGGTACTCGAGCGCGCGGGGCGGTTGATCGTGCCGACCTTCCATCCGGCGGCGGTACTTCGGAACCCCAACCGGATGGATGTCTTTATCGAGGACCTGAACACGATGGCGCGGCTGATACAAGAAGGCGGTTAAGAGCGGTTCGAGCGGCGCTGGCGCAGCATGACGACCTCGGGCTTGGCGGCGGTCTACCGGCGAAACCATTTTGCTCGCTGGGGCTCATTCCATTCAAAATGTTGAGTATTTAGATTTTTGCCAAAAAATGTATTAGTTAGGTGCTCTGCATGGAATGAGCCGCTGTCGCTCGCGGAAGGCATAGCGTATTTTGCTAGCAGATAGCGCTGCTTTTGCACCGCAGGACCGATCTCTGCACGATATCCAACGACCCAGAGAGTTCAATATAGAAAAAGGTATGTGAGAAAAAACGCGAGGGAGATGAAAAAAAAAGAGAGAGAGAGAGGGCGGGTATGGCGACCGATGCAAGTATTTTGCAACTGGCCATACACCACCGACGGTAGATCGGGTTGGGAAACTCTGTCCCAACCCATCGACTTGGTTTGTTCCTCGGTCTAGATCTTCTTCGATTCATCGACGAGCTCGTCGACGACGGACGGATCGGCGAGCGTGGTCGTATCGCCCAGATCCTCCTTCTTGGCCGCAATGCCTTTCAGGATCCGCCGCATGATCTTACCGCTGCGTGTCTTGGGGAGGATGTCGGCGTACTGGATCACATCCGGTTTCGCGATGGGGCCGATCTCCTGCCTGACCTGCTGCACCAGCTCGTTCTTGAGTTCGTCGGTCTTTTCGATACCCTCGTTGACGGTGACGAACGCATAGAGCCCTTGACCTTTGATCTCGTGCGGCATGCCGACCACTGCGGCCTCGGCTACGGCTTTGTGCGAGACAAGTGCGCTCTCCACCTCTGCAGTCCCCATGCGGTGACCGGAGATATTGATCACATCGTCGAGCCTGCCCATGAGCCAGAAGTATCCGTCGTCGTCCTGCCGTGCACCGTCACCGGTAAAGTAGAGGCCGGGGAAGCGTACCCAGTAGGTCTCCTTGAACCGTTCCGGATCGCCGTACACGGTCCGCATCATCGACGGCCATGGTTGGTTGATGACGAGATAGCCGCCTTCGTTCACATCCGCCTTGGACCCGTCCTCGCGGAGGATCTCGGGAATGACACCGAAGAACGGCTTCGTGGCGCTGCCCGGTTTGGTCGGCGTGGCGCCGGGGAGCGGCGTGATGATGATGCCGCCGGTCTCGGTCTGCCACC
>CAZSUE010000084.1:0-5662 GCA_964609045.1 uncultured archaeon
CCTTTGCCAATATGTCGGGGTTCGAAATTGTTACACGATGACGAACGGGACAACGAACGGGCAAACAGACACGAAAGCCTTAATAGCCCCGCCCCGTACCCTGCAATCGCCGCCCCGACGCGATCGTCGCGCCACATCATCGTCGGGTCGAGAACCTCGCACAAAGCTGATTGGCATGTTAGAGAAGCACCCCACATTCAACGGTTGCCCGGGACCGGTCCTCCTCATCGTCATGGACGGCATCGGCTGGTCCGATCGCGTCGAGGGCAACGCGGTTCGGAATGCATATACCCCCACATTGGACAGCATCGTCGACGAGTACCCCACCATCACGCTCCAAGCGCATGGCAGGGCGGTCGGGCTCCCCACCGACGACGATATGGGCAACTCGGAGGTTGGTCACAACGCCATCGGCGCGGGACGCGTCTATAGCCAGGGTGCGAAGCTCGTCAACGAGGCCATCGCCACCGGTGCGATCTTCGACGACGAGCCATGGCGTGAGATCGTCGAGAATTGCCATCGCAACGCCTCCACGCTCCATTTCCTCGGGCTCTTCTCCGACGGGAATGTCCATTCGCATCTCGACCATCTTCGCGCGCTGATCGAAGGCGCAAAGAAGGGCGGCGTCGAGCGCGTCTGCATCCATACCCTCCTCGACGGGCGCGATGTGGGTGAGCGCTCCGCACTACAATATATCGAGCCGTTCGAATCGTATCTCGATACATTACGCGACGACGAGTTCGACATCTGCATCGCCAGCGGCGGTGGAAGGATGCAGGTGACCATGGACCGGTACGAATCGGATTGGGATATCGTCGAGATCGGGTGGCAGACGCATGTCCGCGCCGCGCTCGACGAGTGGGTGCTCGAGCGGTTCGAGATCGAACGTTACCGTTTTCCAAGCGCCAAAGCGGCCATCACCAGCTATCGCGAGCGCCTCGGCGTGATCGATCAGGACCTCCCGCCGTTCGTCGTCGTCGACGATCACGGCGAGCCGATGGGCCCCATCCGCGACGGCGATAGCGTGATCTTTTTCAATTTCCGCGGCGACCGCGCCATCGAGATCAGTCGCGCATTCGACGAGGACGAGTTCGAGCCCTTCACGCGCGATCCGAACCCCGATATCGAATATGCGGGCATGCTCGAGTACGATGACGAGGCGCATATCCCAACGCGCTATCTCGTCCAGCCGCCACAGATCCACGATACGCTCAGCGAGCATCTCGCCGCCACCGGTGTCACCCAGCTCGCCATCTCGGAGACACAGAAGTTCGGGCATGTCACCTATTTCTGGAACGGCAATCGCAGCGGCCAGTTCGACCCCGCCCTGGAGCGCTATATCGAGATCAAGTCGGATCGGGTGCCGTTCGAGCAGCGGCCATGGATGAAAGCGGCCGAGATCACCGACGAGCTTATCGCGCAACTCAAAAAAGGTGGGCACCGGTTCGCGCGGATCAATTTCGCAAACGGCGATATGGTAGGCCATACCGGTATCTATCAGGCCGCATTGATCGCGGTGGAGGCGGTGGACCTCTGCCTGGCGCGTATCTTGCAAGCGCTCGACAAACTCAACGGCATGGCGATCATCACCGCCGACCACGGCAACGCCGACGAGATGTTCGAGCTTAAGAAAGGAACCGGCGAAGTACTGCGCGACGTGGAGGGGCGACCGCAGCCCAAGACGAGCCATACGCTGAGCCCGGTGCCCTGCATCTTTTACGATAACAACTGTGTGGACGCCTACGAGCTGCGAGACGGCATTTTCGGGCTCGCGAACTTCGCCGCCACCGTTTCGAACCTCCTCGGCTACGAGCCGCTCCCCTCATGGGAGCCGTCCATGATCGCGTTCAAAGATCACGGATTGAATGATTGATTGAATGGCTGAATGGCTGAACGGTTGAACTATTGATTGATTGATTGATTGATTGATCGAACGAACGAACGATCGAAGCTGCTACGATTCGGGACCGTGCCCGGTAGTCGGGTAGTCGCATTTGAGATATCGACTCCGCCCACTATCTCTAATCTGATCGAAATAGTTATTATGCGCTATCACTCTCCCCATACTGCATCATTGGATGTCGACCCCGATCGCGATATCCGCGACGATGCACGAGATGGCCCGCAGCGGTTCCACTATTTATAAGTAACCCATAAAACCTAAATATGCGGACAACGCCGCTGCGCGAGCGATGAGGACGGTCCCTGCAAGTGGATCGCGAGGATGATGATGAAATGGTACGATTGACCGTGGTGTACGATAACGATGTGTATCGGGAAGGCATGAGATCGGACTGGGGTTTCTCATGTCTCATAGAGACGGACGAACGAACGATCCTCTTCGATACCGGTGCGAACGGCGATATCCTCCTCGGAAATATGGAGCAACTGCATATCGACCCCGCACAGCTCGATTTGGTCTTCCTCTCACATGATCACATGGATCATACGGGCGGATTGCGCCGGCTGCAAGAGATCGTGCCAAAGATAGAGGTCTACCAACCTAATTTTGCTTCCCGACCGAAAGAGTTCCGTCCTGGCCTGATCACCACCGGACTGCTCAGTAATATCGAACAGTCGCTCATATTGCGCCGCGGGTCAGAAGACGCCCTCATCGTGATCGTCGGCTGTTCGCACCCGGGGCTCAGAACGATCCTCGATGCCGCGAGGGAGTATGGCCCCATCGACACGGTCATCGGCGGGTTCCACGGTTTCAACCATCTCGAGGCGCTGCAAGATGTCGGGCTGGTCGTGCCCTGCCACTGTACCCAGCAGAAACAGAAGATCCTCGACCTCTACCCGGAGTCGAGCATCGCATGCGGCGCCGGTCGCGTCATTGAGCGCTGAGATCGACCCGCTCATCTCGTCGTCCCGCATATGTTCGGGGAAAGAAATACGGTATCAGGACCGATTATCCTTCTGGCCGGTGGCGACCCCAGCGTTTCACGGGCCGCACGAGCACCCCCGTACCCATACCCGTATCCGTACCCATACCCGTTCCCGTATCGTACGAAGGGAGGGTACTTGCCGCACATGGCGATGCTCGTGACCGATAGCTCACAGCTCCAATACGATCGTCGGCGGCTCTCGATCAGATCAGATCAAATCAAATCAGGTTAGATCTGATCTGATCTGATCTGATCATAGCGGACCAAGAGGCGATCACCCGAAGATAATGAGTGATACTATGGCATTTTTCAGGAAACGTCGTGGTCAGGATAAAACGCGAAAGCGTGGTGGCAATAGAGGACATGGGAAAGGTGGCGGTCGTGGGGTCGGTCGCGGCGGACAGGGTCGCGGCGGTGGCGGCGGCGATGCGTTGGGGCCCGACGGCGATTGCGTCTGCCTGAACTGTGGCTATAGTACCCCTCACAAGAGCGGTGAGCCATGTTACCAACGCGCATGTCCGAAGTGCGGTGTCATGCTGACGAGGACCAGCTGAGACCGGGGTGGGGGCATGATTGCCGTTTCGTTACGTTACGTTACGTTACGTTTTGTTTTGTTCCGTTCACCCGCTCTGTGACCGTATAATATCGAGAACCTCAGTCCTCGATTTCGAGTCCCGTACGCGCACTGGCATCCGTTCCCGTTGCGACCGTCCCACCTTCTTCTTCTTCTTTTGCTTCTTCCTGCGCGCTCTCCTCATCCGCGTTCTCATCGCTTCTCGCCGCTGCGTCGACATGCTCCTCGTCGATGGGAGCGCGACGCGTTACGAGCAGTACCAATATGACGATGATGATGGCGATGATGGGGAGCACGAAGAGTAGCACCGTTCTCAGCGCGTCGTACCAGAGAGCATCGGGGTCGATCACTGTGGTCTCGTTCCCCCCGTCGTCCGGTGGGAGCGTCGTCCCGTCATCGTCCTCTGCAACCACGTCGATTGCACGCGTCAGCCGACCGAGACGGCCCGACGCTCCGTCCCCCATGAGAAACACCTTGTACCGCCCCGCCGTCGTGAACGTATAGGTGAACGACGAACCGATAAAAGTCTCGTTCTTACGCACCATTCCCGATGGGAGATACGCGACGAGATGCCAGGTATACGACATATCGGCACCGATGGTGCCGGCGATGCTTGCATTGAACTGCAGTGTCCGCTTCTGGACGATAGTACCGTTCTCCGGGAGCCCCGCCACCGACATGACGAGGGCGCCCGCCGTGTCGTTTTCGTTCTCGCGTACGATATCGACGAGATAGACCGCCGTACGGTTCATGGTACCGTTGACTGTCCGCGCCCAGAGCGAGAACGCGAGCTGCCCCGGCAAAGCGAACTCGCTGTCGGAAACGTCGATGGTGAGGCTCGCTTCCCACGAGCCGTTCGTTTGTAAACCGAGCTCCATGCTGGTGTTCTGCTCGTCCGTGCCGGGTACCGTGTATCGACACATGACCCGGTCCAACGGTGCTTCGGAACTGATCGTCGTATCGATAGTGAGCGCATCCCCGGCGATTATGGTCGATGAAAATGTCACTTCCTCGAAGCGCGGCGGAGATGTGGACGAAATATTCGACACCTCGATGGCCACGGTGATATTGATGCCCGCGCGGGCGCGGTTTCCTGCGGTATCGTTCGCGGCGACAACGAGACGATACCTCCCGTTCATCGTCGCCTCCAAACCCCTCCATTCGTATTCGAACCACCCGCTGGTGTGATTGTACCACATCGACCGATTCGCCATGAGCGGCGCACCGCCCGGCTCGGACCCCACAACCGATAGCTGCGCCGAGAGCCCCCAGGGCGGGTCGCCACCCTCGACGCTTTCGCCCTCGTCGGTGACCGATGCGCGTATCGTCACCGACGAGCGCGCGACCACCGCTCCATCCAGTGGTGTAAGGATCCTAAGGAGCGGGGGAGCGGTATCGTTCTCGTCCGGTGGCCGACCCACAAGCCGCACCGTCCGGTTCCAAGATGCGGTCACGCGGTTTTTTGCTGCGTCAGATGCCGAGACGCGCAATGTATAGCTTCCGTTCTCGAACGGGTACCAGCTCGTATTATATCGTATGGTCGTATTGGAGACGATCTCCTCTACATCGAGCGTGGTATTGACCCTCTCCGCGCCCTCATGCACGACCACCAACCGCGGGCGATGCGAGTGGTTCAACGCGCGATCGTCGTCGAGCGTGACCCGGACCGAGACCGGCTCGCCCGCGCTGAGGTTGAGTGTCGATGCTACCGGCCGGTCCAGTGTGAGCGTCGGTTCGATCGTATCCTCCGGCGGGCGGGCCGCTATGGTGACCGGCACCAGCAGCTCGTCGCGGTTGCCCGCACCGTCGTAGAGCTCGACATAGAGGGAGTGCGCACCGGCGTCGGCGCAACCGAGCCCGGTCCAGTTCACCGTCCAGTACGCTGTCCCGTTCCCGTTTCCCCCCTCCACCTTCGTACAGACGAGCGGCTCGATGGCGAAGTCCGGGTAGATGAGCACCTCGGCGACGGCGCTGGCGTTGTCCCCGACCTCGAGCGTGAGCGGGAGCGCGGACGCGTTCGGGCCCAATAGGACCTGCTCGCCCGGCGCAGGAGAGACGCTCTTTAGCCATGGCGGGACGACATCGGGCATGAGCGTGGCGTTCGGCGGCATGAGCACCGCGCCGAACACACCGCTCTCACCTTCGCCTTCGCCACCGTTCGTAGCGGGGTCCCAGCCGAGGTCGCGCTCCCAGTTGTGAC
>CAZSUE010000084.1:5762-11524 GCA_964609045.1 uncultured archaeon
CCTTCGCCACCGTTCGTAGCGGGGTCCCAGCCGAGGTCGCGCTCCCAGTTGTGACCGTCACCGGGCACGCTCCGAAAATCGTCGATCAGATCGGCGGCGAGGAGCGGGAGCGGGAACGGGGTAGAATGGTTCGATCGCGGGAGCGTGGCAGAGAAATCGATGATGCCGTCTTCGACCTCTGCTTCGGTCGAGACCGCGTCGGTCATACAATCGACGATATCGCTACCCGCTAGCTCGCCGAGACCGCCGTCCGTATCCTGATGCAGCGTGCTGACCGTGACCGCGACCTCTGTCGTTCCGCTCCCGGTGCCGGGGTCGGCAATGGTCGAGAGCGGGAGCTGCAGTGTGAGCCGCTGGTTCATACCGTCGGTGCCGAGGCTGAAGGCGTAATCGTCCTCGAGGAGCGTCCAATCCTCGGCGTAGAGGTGCGCGCGATAGTGATCGAACACGACGAGGTTGTACTCCCATGCCGCCTCTGGTGCGACCGCGGTCTCTGCAAAGTGCCCCAGGTCGGTGGAGCCCGCGCTCGCGTTCGTCGAGAGGGTGACGACATATTTCGACGCGTCCGGGTGAAGGCCGTCGTAATAACGAAGGTCGATATCGAGGCGCGCGCGGGATTCCATTTCGCGGATTGATAGCGGTCGATGCGTGCGTGTCTGTTGGTCGAAGAGCGCAGTGATATAGGCACCGGGCCCGAACCCGCACATGGGGATGGCGCCTGCATAATCGCTCGCCGTTGCGCTGTAAAGCTCGGCCATGATATAGTAGTTTCTTGCCGACTGCTCGGTGACCCATTTGATGATATGCTTCGCAGCATGGTACTCGCCCATGGCAAAGAGCGCCGAGGCGACCCGGAGGTCGATCACCACCCACTCCTGCTGATCGTACCAGCTCCCATCGTCGTTGCGGAAGTAGCCGTGACCGGTGCCGACGCGGAGCTCTTCGATGAGCGCCAGCGTTGCCTTCGCTTCGCGCGAGTCCGGGAGGAGGAGCCGATGGTTGATCGCCTCGATCACCGCGGCATCGCGATAGTCGCCCTCCTCCTCGATATTGCCGCGGAGCGCGCCCTCATCATTGGTCATCTCGGTTAGGATCCCTTCGCGCAATCGCGACGCGTTCTGGAGATACCCGCGCGCGAGCCCTTCGTCGCCGCGGCGCGTTGCGAGGTACGAGGCCCACCGCAGCCCCGCGTTCGCCATGATCGAGGAGTAGGTAAAATGCTTCTGGTTGCCGTTTAAGTGATGCTCCCAGATCGAAGAGTCGGCGGCCAGTATGCCCTGCGGTTCGATCAGCTTCACGAGCGTGTCCGCAACCCCACTCGAGACCGCGGGCCAGTATTGGGCGAAAAACGCGTCATCGTCCGATGCGCGGATATATTCGCCGAACGCCCAGAGGAAGAGCCCGAAATCGTCGAACTCGATGTTCGGCCCATTCTCGTTATGGTCCGACCATTCGGTGCCGTTGCCGTAGTACCGGCAGACCGAGATGAGATACGGATGCCCGACCTCCGCCTCGTAATAGCCGGTATCGGCATTGAGCATGAACGCGAGCGCAGCTTTCGCCTCTGCGAAATGCCCAGCGCGGACGAGGCCGACGATGGCGTAACTCGCATCGCGCACCCATGATATATCGAATTGGCCGGGCGGGACGCTGGCGAGGATCTGCCCGAACGGCGCTCCCGGCTCGCGACACTGCCCCATCTTGAGCACCACATTCGATTGGAGGAAGAGCGCCTCCTCCTTTTCGCTCAAAGCCGGTGGGACTCGTTCCACGCTGTGCCAGTCGCTCCACCACGCCGTCTCGGCGTCGAGCATCGAGGCGGGGTCTGGATCTCTATCTGGATCTCTATCTCTATCTGGATCCGCCTCTGGGTCCGCCTCTGGGTCCGCGTCGGGGTTCGACGGCGCGTCCACCGCAGCGAGGTACGCATCGAGCATCGCTCCGATGTCGCGCGCATCATCCGCTGTATTCTCGGAGAAGCCGGTGAGGAGGCCGTACCATGCGCCCTCATCGGGCGCCAGTGGCCCTGGGTCGTATTCGAACCCTGCCACCGCGTCGTCGACCACCCCCGAGTGGGAGGTATTGGTCAGCCTCTCGCCGCCGTTGACCGCGGTCCAGGGGTTGTTCGGAGTACATGCGTGGGCGGTGGAGGGCAGCAGCGAACGGTAGACGAACCGATAGTCGGTCGCAGCGCTGTGCTCGCGATACGAATCGTTAGCGGCATCGTAGACGATCTCCTCGGCGGTCGTCCCATCGGGCCCCGAGCCCACATGGTAATTCGCCAATGCGAAAATGACTGTATCGTTCAATACGGCGCTCCCGGTGTTCTCGACCCTGATCAGCATGGTGAGGAGGTAGTCGCCGCCGGAGAACGGGGTATAGTAGTAGGTGTCGACGGCGAGCGTGCCAACGGTGCGGCGCGCGTGGACGATATTGGTCCCGAGGATATATTCCACACTGCTCGGCGGGAGTGTATCCAGCCAGAGTGAGCTGTCGCCGGTGCGCACCCCGAAATAGGTATCGTAACAGAGATCGACCGTCGCGACCGTGGCGTTGTACTGGCTATAGATATGGTTGCGGAACTGATCGATCTTGCACCCGTCGACGTTGTAGACACAGGCCGCGTAGCCGTTGGTGATGGGGAGCGCATCGAACGAACGATGTGCCACTGAATATGAGGATGAATATGTGGATGAGCCCGACGCCGCGCCTGAGAGGCCAGCATCGGAAGTGGTGGATGGAACGTGTCTGATCGCTCCCCCGTCGATCGTTGCATCAGCCCTCGGTCCGAAACCCGTATGTGTCCCCGCGAGAGAGGCCGGTGGGAGAGCGATCAGAACGACGAGGACGGCCACCCAAACGAGAAAACGCATGTGGACATTTGTTCGACGTATGCAGCCTCGCGGTGGGACGACCCGAACCCGCGGTGTGAATGGGCGATAGTGTGGTATCGCGCTGAAAAGATGCATCGTCATACCTCAGTGGAGAAGAGACCGGAACCGGACGCCGGGGGACGGTGCGTAGACCCGATACGCCTGGCGCCATCACCGAGAATGAAGTGATCGTGATCCTATTTAGGAGGATCGGTGGTCGGTAGTCGACGAAAAAAAAGATCGACGGCGAGATGGCCAGATGACGAGATCGGTGCTCCACCACCCGTTCGCCCTCCCTATTGGCGTGGGGTCCGCCCCTATGGACCCGGGCGGGAACTGGGGGATAAAATGCCCATATGGGCAGATGGCTTCCTAGCGTCCTTAGGAGAGGAGCGACCCTTTGCATTTCGGACAGAGCACCCACCCGTCTTCCACGGGGAATCCGCATTTCGGACATTTCTTGCTCACGATGGAGTCCATGCCGGGTCGTCGGAATCGTGTTGCAGGGCTTGGTTTCTCCTTCTCCCTCGTCGGCTTTTTTTGCCGCTCCTCAGCGCCTTTTCGCCCCCTCTCGACGCTCGACCGGCGCCAGCCCTCGCTCGGAGCGGCGCGTTCGGCGCTGCGTGAGGAGCGTCGCCATGTGAGCGGTGAGCGTTTCATGGCAACTCCCACGAGGGCGGTCTTGGCCACTGGCGCTTCCACCGGTGGCGACGGTTCGGGTGCCGCTTCCGGCGGTGGCGCTGGGATCTCCTCCTCCACCACCTCTTCCTCTTCTTCCTTTTCTTTCTTTTCTTCCGGTGGCGGCGGTGGTGGTTCCGCCCCCTCCACTTCTGGTGGTGGCGGCAGTCCGGGCTCCTCTTCGGCCACCTCGACGGGCGCGAGCTCGGGTCCCGATACCGATACCGATACCGGTGCGGGAACCGGCCCTGGAGCCTCTGGTGAGGTTTCCACCGCTACCGCTTCCGTCGTCTCTATTTCCACCTCCTCCTCGGCCGCCTCTTTGGCGGGGACGGGCTTCAGTTCGCTCGGTGGCTCCGCCGCTCCCGCTTCGGGTGCGGCCTCGACCACCGGCAGCTCCTCCACCACGGCTTCCGGTTCGAGTTCCGGTTCGAGTTCCGGCTCCACTCCGGTTTTCGGCTCAGTTTCCGCCACGCCTTCCGCCCCTATGGGTTCGGTCGCCGCCGTAGCGCCGCTCACCGCGGCCGTTGTGGTGGCCGCCACCGCCGGCGCCTCCTCCACCGGTCGCATGGTCACCACCGCCTCCCGCTCTTCTGCACGCACACGCTCGCCTGGCCGACGTTTGTGCATCTTATACTTTTCGGTCTCCATTTTCCCAAAGAGGTGTTCGGAGTAGATCGCCAATGGGCATTCCTCGAAGGCATCGTCCGCGACGCGGTAGACTTTCATCTGCTGGTTCACCGGATCGATCTTGAGGATCCGATGGAACGGTTTGGTGAACATTCGGCTGTGCGTTTCGATATCTTTCCTCACCAGTTCGGCTTCATCGTTGGGCGCAGAATGGTACCAGCCGACGATGAGATAATTATAATCGATATCGTTGAGGTCCTCCAAAAGGTTGCCGAACGAGGCGCGCGAGAACCGAACCTCGCCCTTCGTCTCACCGCGGCTGGCGATCGCGTCACGGACCAACGGGTAGCTGGTCCCATCCCAACGATTGACCGTCCCGATGAGGAACCCCGTCGCCTCCGCGGCGGTGGTCTCCTCCGCCGTACGCGCCGTCCTCAGCGCATGCTTGAATATCTTCTCCAGCCCGTTCTCCGAGATATAGAGCTGGAATGAGGGTACCTCGAAGTTCCAGCGATGCATGCGATAATAGAGCGGCGGCGGCAGTTCCGCCGTGGTGCGGTCGTCGGCGCGCACCAGCTTCGGCTTCTCTCGTGCAGCATGCTCCTCGCTGCCCGGGACGATGATGCGCGGCGGTTTCTTGCTGCGCTTGATCTTGCGCGGCTTGTATTTATTGAAATACTCCGCTGCGCGGGTACTAGAATCGGTGCCCCATGGGTCCTTTGGATTGGGCTGGAGGAGGAGTGTTTCCATACCCTTGATGAACGAAACGAGCGAGGAGTCGAACCCCCAGTCATCGAGAAGCTTGGTGCAGACATCGCCACCGTCCTCGGGGACCTGGATGTTCGGATGGAAGATCGGCGTCTGCCATTTCACGATCGGTTTCTGATACGGATAGTTCTCCGTGATCTTCATGATGAAGGTATGGGTATCGCTATACTCCAGCTCGCGCGGTGATTTGAGCCCCACCGGCCCCGGTGAGTCGACGAGCTGGACCTTGACGATGATGGGGAAGGTATCGAACCGCCCGCGGCTCAATTTGATATTGTGCTTCAGCGAACGCTTGCACGAAGCGAACTCGGTACGTAATCGTTTGATCAGGATCTCGCGTGGGAGTTTCGTCATGCTTTGTGGTCCGTACCGCTTCATCGCTGGTCAACCCTTCTGCTTGCTCGCTCCTGCCCCCACATCAGCATGATCAGCGGGGAAGAATAGAATATCTCATGTAATACGGTCCACCTAAATAAAGATGTGTTCGGAGGAGAGGGAGGAGAGGGGGAGAGTGAACGGTTATGAGTAATGAGTGAAGAGTCGACAATAATGAACTTATATGGCCGGAAAAAAATGGTTGCGAGTCGAGCGCTGGATAGATCCAGTGCAAAATTTCGAACTCCTTCGGAAAGTATGACAAATAGTCGGAAATCGAAATCGTTACACTATTCAGCAGAATCGGTCTCTTCGAGCTGCGATCCGCGACACATCGGAGATGTTCGGGGGGCTTGCCGTTTCGCACCGCGAAACGTGGCCGATCTGCGAACAGTGTGACATGCTCGAACGCCCTCCAGAAAGTCTGACAAACCGTCG
>CAZSUE010000085.1:0-11459 GCA_964609045.1 uncultured archaeon
GGTGGAGGGCACACATTATCGCGTGAACTTTGTGGAGGATCTGATCTATATGTGGCGCTATCCGCCGTTTTGCCCGGAGAAGACGGAATATGTGCGCGTGGCGCCGCTGAAGGGTACCGCCGATGTGGTTCGACGGTTCCGCGACCAGACCGGCTATATCGTCGGCGACCTCGATCTCGTTATCACCGACGATCACGAGTTCGTCATCGTCGATCCCGGGACCTTCCCCTCGTTCCAATTGGTCCCGGGGATCGAAGCGCGGCTTGCACCGATCCTCCTCGCATATTTTTCGAACGCGCGCAAAGTGCAACGCCGCGCGCCTATCGCTTGAGCAGCCGGTCGACGAGATCGTCGAGCTGGTTCATCATTGGATGGAGTTGGACGGGTGCGAAAGACCGCGCCATCTTCCGACCTTCGTCGATCCTCCCGTCGATATGTTCGGAGATGCGTCCCGCATGGTCGAGCGTGAGATCGAGATGGCGCATGGCCGCGCGTTCGAGTTCGTTCCAGATCGCAACGGGCGACCCTTGTTGGATCGATGTGCCCAGACGTTGGCCGCTCTTCATCGCACTCTGCATATGGTCCTCCATCACGCCCATGACCAGTTTATGGAGCGGTTGCTTTGCATAATCGACCTCTGACCCCGCCGCGCTGAGGAGGTTTGACTGGAGCTTGAGAAGAAGGAGGATATCGCCCTTGATCGTGAGCTTCTTTTCGCGCACCGCCTTGATCGGGCTGACCACACCGGTGGAGAGCTGCGTGATCGTAAGAAAATCCGCCCCGAGGTAGACCTTCGGATGCTCGGTCTTCCCGCCCTCGATGGTGATAGCGCCGTTTCGAAGCTTGATCGTCACGGCAACATCCATATCGGTCAATTCAAGAACGCAATCGGCATTGATATGCCTGATCTTACGTTCCTTCCGCGGGTCTTTCAGGTTCGCGTCTATGACTTCCTTTAGCATTTCAGCGAGCCCGGCGGCGTCTTCAGCGTTCTTGATCGTAATCTGGCTCATTTCATCACTCTTCTTTGATCGTATCCACTGCTGATCGGACCTTTTCGATGGTCAACGACGACATCTCCGGCCCGGCGATGGCGTCCAGCGCGGTGGAGAGGTTCTGTTCCAGTTGTGCATGATAGCTCTGATAGGAGAAGGAGGAACGGTCCATGTCGAGTTTTCGCAGCTCGATATCGATCAGCTGCCCGGCGAGGTTGCCGCTGAACGGTTCGAGGTGACGCTTGAGAATGTCAAAATAATCGCTCGCAGGTATCGTCATCCTTCTCCCTCCTTCATCGTCATGATCATCGTCGATCGATATCTGATCCGGTCGCAGCGCACATATGGTCGTCGCTATATAAAAGGTGCCGTCGCGTGGCGGAATTCGCACTGGTCGCCATCGGTCTTCGCGTCCATCTCCTCGGTTGCTTCCTCGATCTGCACGAGGCTCGTTTTTGCGCGGCGCGATAGATCCTCGAGCCCTATCTCAGACATAGTCATCATCGTCGTAATCGTACTCGTCGAAATCCTCGTCGTACCATGCGGCTTGCCGGCGCGCGCGGATGACGAAAACAACGACGAGGAACACGACCACGCCGACGATCGCCACGATGATGGCGAGGATCAATCCGAGATTACTGTCGCCGTTGGTCGTTGCATCGTATTCGATGGTCAGATCCTCTTCGTAATATCCCTTGAGCGACTCTGAGGTGAGATTGACGGCGGTGACGTTGAGTGTATAGGCGCCTTTGGTCGCCGGCAGCTCGATGGTGGTACTGAACGCGCCGTGCGCATCGCTCTCGACCGTCCAGTTCTTCGACCAGCCACCGTCTGCCGCAACGAGATCGACGGTAATGGACGCCCGGTTGCCGCCACCGAGCCGTTCCGGCCCATACCGGTCGAGCACCTCGCCGCCGATGGTGATCTCGTCGCCGCCGGTGAACGGCCCGCTGGGAAGCGTGAGCGAAAGATCCAATTGCGTTGGCGAATGGAGCGTCGAGGTGAAGTTCAATGTCTTATAGAGGTTCGCGTCGATGACATTGAACACGATCTCCTCGGTGCTTTGACCCTGCGCCGCCGCTCGTGCCGTATAGTGACCGATCGGCGTGCCGGTGGGATGCTCGGAGCAATACCGATGGCTGCGCGCCTCGAGATAATAGACTCCGTTCTCATCCGTCGATCCGCTCTCGTAGACCTCGTCCTCGTGGTAGGAGGTCACCCGCGCGCCCGCCACTGGTAGATCGATCCCGTCATAGACGGTGATGGTCACCCACCAGTACTGCTCGGCGGTGGCGCTGTCGTTGGTCCGGACCACGAGGAGGTCCTCCTCATCCTCCGGTTCGTAGCGCGTTACATTGCTAATATGCGCGTTGGTCTGCCCTTCGAAGGTGAGGTCGGTGGTAAAGCTCGTATTATATGCCGCGAACGAGCCGGAATCGATATGGAGCGACTCGGTATCGACGACGGTGTCGTAGAGCGCGATAGCACCGCCGGTGAACCGTATCCTCTCCGATGTGAGCGTGGAATCGCGTATCGTCAGTGAATTGCCCTCGAAATCGATCTCACCCTCGAGGGTGACATTGTCGAGGGTGCAATGCGACGCGCCGTAGAAATGGAGCCCGGTGATGAGCGTCGCATCGGTGGCGCTGAGGGTGGCACCGGTCTCGTAGGCGAAGATGGAGAACTCGTATTCGGTCTCGATCGAGCCGCCTTCCATGGTGAACTGCGCGTCCTTGTCGATGACGATCCTGAACTGGTCATCTTCGGTCTGATCCACGATAATATTATCGTAGACCGTTAGATGGTTGCCTTCCTCGATCCGCATATTCTTCTTGAGCGGGTACCCCTCGGAGGAGCGATTGATCTGCTCGTCGGACCGTATCAACCAATCGGATTCTGAGAAGACATAGACATGCTCGGTCACGATGAGACCGGTATACTGCGGATCGATGCGCAGCGTGATATCGTGATGCCCGGCCACGGCTTCTCTCCAGGTCCCCTCGACGAGGAGGGAATCACCGGGCCGAAGCCGGTCGCGATAATCGGTCTCGATGACCATCGAGCCGTCGACGAGAAAGGTGAAGCTCAGATCGGTGGCGCTGAGATTGCCGTAATTATGGACCTGCACGGTAAATGCGAGCTGTTCGCCCGCGATCCGGCTTTTCTCGAACGGGCGACTGGCCGCGACGAGGTCGGGTGCGGCGCGATACGCGAAGACGAGGTCGTGATTGGTATCCATACTGATCAGCGACCGGTTCTCACGGTATTCGGTCTGATAATGGGTATTGACGCGATAGTTCTGGACGGTGGTACTCCCTTCATCGTCCCAGATGGAATTGAGCGTGGCGAAGACCGCGTAGCCGTCCGCATCGGTCTGGCCCGTGCCCGGTACGCTCTCTCCACCGTCGTTCTGAGGTTGGACCTCGACGGTAGTATTGCCCACCGGTACCCCGCTCGCATCGAGGGTGCGCACGCGAAGCCAATAATAGAGTTCCATCTCGCTCTCTTCGTCGAGGAACTGCTCGGCCGCGGGCGCATATGCGCTCCCATCCAGTGCGCTAATGTTGGTGAGCGAAGCATCGGTGTCTTGATCGAAGAGGAGCGGCGGGAGGATACAATCCTCTGCGGAGAGATCGGCGTTGGTCAGCGTGATGGTCTCTTCGCCGGCGTTCGTCCCGAGCAGCGCGGTGCCTCGGAGGCTGATGGAATCGCGGGCGGTGGATTGGAGATCGAAGGTGAGGTACGCGTTTGGCGACGCAGTGAGGTTGATGAGCGAATCCTCGATGGTGATGATGTCGTTGTCGAAGATGAGATAGGGGCTGTCGGTATTGACCGCCGCATCTGCGTTCTCGCCGACGAACGGCGTGGGTTCGAGGGTGCTATTGTCGATGGAGAGCGCATTGCCCACCGTGTTGATATTGGCGCGAAGGACGGCGTTCTTGACGGTCACGGTGGCGGTATCGCGTACACAGAGCGCATAGAGGTCGAGCGTGGTGTTCTCGACGATGAGCGAGGCTGCGTCGTAGAGATAGAGCATGATCGGATAACCACTGACCATTCTCCCGCCGTCGATATGGATGACGCCCGTGCCGCTGGCCACCACTGCGAACCGCCGCTCGTCGGTTTGCTGCAGCGTCACCGTCGCTCCGTCGAGGATGCGGAATGTCTTTCCGGACTGGATATCGATATTACCGGCAAAGGTGGGGCTCTCCTCGATACTGATCTCGTAATCGGTGAGCGTTTCGTCGTGCGGGTCGAAGAAGATATTCTCCGGCGGCGCGATCTGGGTATTGTCGAGCTCGATCACTTCGTAGGCGGGGTTGCCGTCGTCCGCCAGTGGGTTGGAGGGGAAGATGGCGAGCACCACCTGTTTCGAGGACTGGAACTGCGTGGATTCGCGGGGATTGCTGTAGGTCACATCGACATCGTAGTTGCCGACGAAACTGGTCTTGGGCATCCCGGTCTGCGGGTTGTGGTTGATCGTGTCGGAAAGGAGCGCGAGCTGCGCCAAACCGCGGGTGTCGGTCTGCCAGTAATAATCGTTTTCGTTCTCGTTCTCGATCTGGCGCTCGAGATAACCGAGAACGCGCGCGGACGGTTCGGGGATAGTGGTGAGGTACGGGTTCTCGAGGGTGAGCTGTGCGTTGCCCACCGGTACGCCGAGCCCGTCCTTGAGCGTGAGATAGAGCCAGCGATGGATACTGAGCTGTGTATCGGTGTTCGCGAGCTGGACGCCGTCGATGGAGACATTGACGAGCTCCAACGGCGTATCGGTGGTGGCGTTGAACGAGACCTCGCACTGGAAATCGGTATTGATCGCGGAGAAATCGTCGTTGGTGGGCGACTCGTCGAGGTCGGAGGAGGTGCTGACGCGGATATCCACCGGCGAGAGCGCGGTAACGGTGGTATCGAACAGTTCCAGTGAATCGCAATCGAAGGAAACGGTGGGTTTCCGCTGCTCGGAACCGATGATCGCGTCGTGGATGGTGACCGTACTTCCGCCGATGTTGAGATAGCCACGGAAATCGAGGCTCGTCCCACCCTCGACGATCAGTTGCGCCTGGTCACGAATGGTAAGATTCATCATGAACGGGGCGCCGGATTCGCATTTGAGGTTGCTTCCGGAGAGTTTCAGAATGCCGTTGTCCTCGACGATGATCTCGTATTCGAGATCCTGCGAGGAGAGGACGGTGAGATTACAATTCACGATCTCGAGGATGCCGCTGTCGCGGATATAGATATTACCGGAGTGGGGGAAGGTCTCGGAGTCGATCACTTGGTGGTCGGTCCCCTCCACGATCTTGTCGCTGCGGGAAAAAGCGGAGGTACGGGTGGGCGTTGCAGCGTCGTCGTAATCGTTGCGGGCACCGGACTGTTGTGGTTGTAGTTGTGGTTGTGGTTGTAGTTGTGGTTGTAGTTGTAGTTGTGTGGCGGCGAGCGCTCCCATTACTGCGGCGAAATTTGCGACCGTAAGTATTGCGATAATGAGGAAAGTGAAAAAAGGACCCGTTCGTACCTCTCTCGATGCTAGCATAGAATAACCCACCTTCGACAAATAAAATCGCGCTAATTAAAACTTTCTGACTTAGTACCATGTTAAGAGGCAATAGCGCTGATATAGCGTGTCTCGGGTACGATATCGGTGGTTCGTGCGCACTATCGCGCCCAACACCGGCTCGAATGGAGCTCGAATGGAATGTGGGGTAATTTAATGTATGGCGAATGGCTGTTCAATAGCTATGAAAGCGCTTATCCCTGCGGCGGGCGTAGGAATGCGGCTGCGGCCGCATACCCATACGAAACCGAAACCGCTGGTATCGGTGGCGGGCAAACCGATCCTCGGCCATATCCTCGATAGTCTCCGCGGTTGTGTGGACGAGGTCTTCATTATCGTTGGCTATATGAAAGAGAAGGTGATCGCATTTGCGAACCGCCACTATGCCGACGATTTCCGGTTCGAATTTGTCGAACAGGAGAACCGTCTCGGACTTGGCCACGCGGTCTGGCTCGGTCTTCGCGCCATGGAGGCGATGGGCGAGCTGGAACCGGTGCTCATCACACTGGGTGACGAATTCTTCGGAATGGATTATGCGACGATGATCGAGCGCCATGGTTCGCTGGGCGCGACGGATGCGACGCTCGGGGTCAAGATCGTCGATAAACCGTCGAACTACGGTATCGTCGAACTCGACGAGGGGATGATCACCGGCATGATCGAGAAACCTGCGCCGGGCGAAACCGATTCCAATATCGCCATAGCGGGCGTGTACATCGTCGAGAACGCGCCGCTCCTCTCCATCTGCCTCACCGAGCTCATCGGGAGCGATGCGCCGCCCGCAGGCGCCGAGTATCAGCTCACCGACGCGTTGCAGATGATGGTCGAGCGCGGCGCGACCTTAGGATCGTTCATGATCGAGCGCTGGTACGATTGCGGCCGCCCCGAGATGCTGCTTCATGTGAACCGCGTCCTCCTCGGTCAATACGGCTCCGCGCTGGCGGGCGAAAGGGAGAATACGGTCTTCATCGAGCCAGTGATCGTCGAGGAAGGGTGCGAATTTTGCAATAGTGTGATCGGGCCGTATGTCTCTGTGGCCGCAGGGACCAAGATCAATAATTCGATCATTAAGAACTCGATCATCGGCTCGGAGTCCGCCATCTCCGGCATGTTCCTCATGGCGAGCATCATCGGCGACCATGTGACCCTTTCCGGGCGTGGGAACCGATTGAACATCGGGGAGAATACGGAGATCAAAATGTAGGAGCGGCGAAGGGGAACGGAAAAGCCACCGAGAGTTTGAGCGTGGGGCCGCCCCACCCCCCGTGGGTGATCGGTGGTAAGTGGTAGGTGGTAAGTGGTAGGTGGTAAGTGGTGGGCGGTAGGCGATCGGTGGTAAGTGGTAGGTGGTAAGTGGTAGGTGGTAGACGGTGCCTGGGAGCGGCTGGTGGGTCGCGGGGAGCCAAGCGGTGAGCGGGGTGGCGAAATGTCAGAACAAATGCCAGCTCGGGGTCGTAGTTAGCTAGAATTGGATCAGATATCGATGTTCGTCAGCTCGATGGAGGTGAACCCACGGGGGACGACCTCGACGCAATGGAGGAGAATGCCGTAGGCACGATCGAACCAGAACTCGGCCGATGCGTCTTCGGGCATGAACCGACTGCGGTTGCGTGTGCAGTACCAGCATCCGCGCTCGAGCCCGCCGACCTCGGCGACATCCTTCACGACCGTGTACAGCCCGGGGAGCCCTTCGATGGTGACCGCCTCACCCTGCTCGATATCGAAGTTGCCTACCATCCACCGTATCTTTTCGTCGTCCGTATTCGGCCAGTACCGCGCGGGTTCGAGGTTGAACTCCCTCCGTTTTGCTTTCGCGCCCGCTTCTGCGCTGGCGCCGATCCGGTCCACTTCGAGAATATATTTGGCATCGAATTTGAGCACGAGGAGTTTCCAGTCGACATGCTCGACGGTCGCCGCTGAGGAGCGGTCCTCGCGGGTCCGAAGCTCCTCTCGATATTCGAGTACCGCGCCGTTCGTTATCCAGCCCGGTTTTGGATCGGGTTCTTGCGCCATAGGGGTCGTTCCTCCGTATCAGCCGTTTCGATCTGTGCACACACTGCTCATCGCTCTTGCGGTGCTCGTTCTCTTTTCTGCAGCGAACTGAGGTACGTATTGATACCGCCCAATGCATCCTCGAGCGTGCGGCGGTTGTCGTAGGTTCCGCAGATCGCCGCCAGCACTGCTTTCGGCCGCGCGTGGAGTTGTTTTACCACCGCGATCAACCGCGGCATGGCGCGGACGATATTATCGACGATGGTGATCGATGCGTATTTTGCACTTCGCGAAAGCGGGTTGAGGTCGATCACGATCACGCGCTTACCGATCTTGCGTAGCGCATGTGTGCGATCACCGTCCTCGAGGGGGACGAGAATAGTGTCGGCGCTATAAATACCCTCTGAACTGCAGTGCGCCCGTGGTTGATCGAGGTGGGGTATCTTCGCATCGCGCGTGAGACCGAGCACACCCTCGGCGCCAGCGGCTTCGAGGTGTGCCACGAGCCGCTCGAGCCGGTCCATGGAATGATAGAAGATATTGACCTCGATGGGCAGCTCGAGGAGCGCGGCGAGTTCTACGACCTCCGGCGTACTGAGAGCGGCGGTGTTCCCGTTGACGGAGAGCACCGGACGCTTAGAGGTGAGGAGTGCGGCGGCGGCGGCCTCGATCGCGCGCTCAGCGAAGGGACGGGTCTGCTCGCCGAGAAGGTAATCGTACGCTTCGCCCCGTCCATGGGCAAAGAGCCCGGCGGTGGAGACGAGCCCCGCCTTCCACCCTTCCTCGATGCGCTCGCGGATGAGGAGCGACTGGTATCGTGGATGTGATCTCGGTGCGGTCATCGCCCACACCCAAGGCCGAGGTGATACAAAGCCTTTCTCCTCCGTTCTTCGTTCTGATACGATGGAGGGACGTTCTCATTCTTTTTACATATATTATGTAGCAGCGCTCGCATATATTTTAATAAGTGAACCGAGTTCTAAGAACGATAGCAATGCATCACATAGCATCAATGACCAAACGACCGCTTGAGAAGATCATCGACGGGGACCGGGTCATTGAACCGCGTTTTTTAAAGAAACCGATGTTGCCCTACGAGCGGGTGAAGATCGACGATGTCATCTATTTCCGATCGAACGACGGGTACGCGGTTGCAAAAGCGACGGTAAGCAAGGTCGAGAATTTTGAAAATCTAAACCCCGAACAGGTCAAACAGATACTGGACGACCACGAGAACGAGATCTCACCCTCGGAGATGATGTACGATACGAAGATCTATTCGAAGTACGCCACGCTCATATGGATGAAGAACATCCAAGAAATCCGGCCGTTCTACATCGATACCCCGCGCTCGCGGCATTCCTGGATGGTCGTCGACGATATCAACTCGCTTCGCTCGATTTAGATCTATATTCATTCCCTCTATTGGTGTTCCTGCTCGCGACATGGCTGGCGAGAAGAACGCTGGCTCGCATTTCGGGCACTATTCTTGATTCTTGATCGCGTACCCCCCTCACCGCCGATCGCCACTCAGCCACGGCTTTGCGATCATTCTTTTCACTCATTTTTCATCCTATCTCATCCTATGCGAGCCTATGCGAGCCTACGCATGCGACCTATGCGAGTCGTGTACGCGTCGCGCAAGCGCGCGGTGGTGTGCGAGGAGCGAACACTCCGTAGGGTACAGTAGTAAAGTATGGCGGCTCGGTTCACCTATATGGACCTTTCCCAAAAAAGTAATATAGTAATAGTAAGGCCGCGCGCGGTGGGAGAACGACGGTGAGTCCTTCGATATGGTGCGAGAGGGCGCCTTCGCCGATCGATCGAACTGACGCTCGGCGTCATTGCGGTTTGGCAAGCAACGCCGGTAATGCCGTCAAATCAAATATATTGGGGGTGTTGATTGGAGGGGAGAGGATGCTGTCGAGCCGCCGCCGATCGCTTCTCGCATCGACACATTTTGCGTTCGAACCGCGGATGGGTTAGCTTTCTATAGGCCGAACCTATTGCGGTGTCACTCGATAGGAACGATCGACCGACCACTTTTTTACCGAATCGAATGAGGGAAACAGTATGGAAAAGATTATCGAATGTGTCCCGAACTTTTCCGAGGGGCGGCGCAAAACGGTCGTCGACGCTATCGTCGACGCCATTACCAGTGTGGAGAAGATCCAGTTGCTCGACCGCGAGATGGACGCGGACCATAACCGCGCGGTGATCACTTTCATCGGCGCACCTGCAGCGGTCACGCGCGCTGCGCTGGAAGGGATGCGCAAAGCGACCGAGCTGATCGATCTCAATACGCACGAGGGCGAGCATCCACGGATGGGCGCCACCGATGTGGTCCCGTTCATCCCGATCGCGGGGGTGACGGTGGAGGAATGTGTGACACTCGCCAACGAGCTTGCCACGACGGTGGCCGATGAGCTCGGGATCCCGATCTATCTCTATGAGAAGGCGGCCACGCGGCCGGAGCGCCGTAATCTTGCAAAAGTGCGGAAGGGGCAGTTCGAAGGGCTGAAAGAGGCGATTAAGACCGATCCCGATCGGAAACCGGATCATGGCCCGAGCGAGTTGCACGAGACCGCCGGTGCTACCGCCATCGGCGTCCGCGAACCGCTCATCGCATATAATATCAATCTCGGCACCGACGATATCGCCATCGCCAAACGCATCGCACGCGCGGTGCGGCATTCGTCCGGCGGGCTGCGTTTTGTGAAGGCGATGGGGTTCGAGATCAAGGAGCGCGGCATCGTCCAGGTCTCGATGAACCTCACCAATTACAAGAACACGCCGATGTTCCGTGTGTTCGAGATGGTCAAGACCGAGGCGGCGCGATACGGCGTTCCGGTCATCGGTAGCGAGGTCATCGGGCTCATCCCGCTGGACGCGCTCATGGATGTCGCCGACTATTTTCTGCGGCTCGAATCGTTCCAGTCCGATCAGATATTGGAACGCCGCATCTGGGAATGATCGAACATTGTGGATTGAGTCCTATGTACGGAAACGAGACGATAGCGGATTTTCTCGATACCGTTGCCAGTGCCGAACCGGTACCGGGCGGCGGCAGCTGCGCGGCGATGATCGGTGCCACCGGTACGGCGCTGCTCGAGATGGTGGCCAACCTCACCATGGGCAAGAAACAGTATGCAGAGGTGGCTGCCGATATCGAGCCGCTCCTCGCACAGGCGAGAGCGTTGCGGGAGAGCTTTCTTGATCTCGCGGACGAGGACGCCGCAGCGTTCGATGGTGTAATGGCCGCGTTCCGGCTGCCGAAGAGAACGGACAAGGAGCGGGCGACGCGACGCGACGCGATCCAGGACGCAACGGTGCTCGCCGCCGAGGTGCCACAACGGACCGCGAAACAGGCGGTGGAGGGGCTGCGTATCGCGAAGACGCTGGCTGAGATCGGGAACCCCAACGCGATCACCGATGTCGGCGTCGGCGCGTTGAGCCTCTTTACCGCACTGCGCGGTGCAGCCTACAATGTCACGATCAATATCGGGAGCATCAAGAACGAGGAGACGGTGGCGCGGTTGGAACGGGGTGTCGATTCCGCGCTCGAAACGGGCGAGATAGTAATCGGCGAAGTGAAGGCGACGGTCACGCGCCGGATGGGATGAGAGGGGGTGATGCCTATCACGGACGGATCGATGGATCTCGTTGTGATCAATATCGGTCAGCTCTGTACGCTGGAGCGCGATCGTGAGCACCCGTCTGCCGCACCGCGGGTCGGGTCTAAGATGCGCGAGCTGGGCATGATCGAGGACGCGTACCTCGCGGTCAGGGATGGCGCGGTCGCGGCGATGGGGACGTTGGACGCATACGACGCGATCGCCGATCGGGTCACGGAGCGGACGACGGTGCTGGATGCTGCGAAGCGCGCAGTGGTGCCAGGGTTCGTCGACCCGCATACG